>NZ_PKGG01000101.1:0-17357 GCF_046480465.1 Arthrospira sp. PCC 8006 | reverse complement strand
ACCTGCGGTATGCCCCTGATTTTAGATGGGCGCTACCTAACCGAACGCCTATTGGTCAGGGGGGGTTTGGGGCAGCGTTTTTAGCGCGCGATCGCCGATCGACCAGTTTACGCACCTGTGTTGTTAAGCAGTTTCTCCCAGCCGGAGACTTGGACCCCCAACAATTAGCGATCGCCCAAGGACTATTTGAACGGGAAGCCCAGGTTCTCGATCGCCTCGGACACCAACATCCTCAAATCCCCAATTTGTTAGCCTATTTTCCCCTGGAAGCAACAGGTTGGCAAACTCGCACCCCTCAGCAATTTTTCTATCTAGTTCAAGAATATATCGACGGTCAGAACCTGGAACAGGAACTATCAAGCCGGGGTCCGTTTTCGGAAACTGAAGTGCTGGAAGTAATGCGGGAAATTCTGAATGTCCTGGAATTTGTCCACGGGAAGATGTCATCCACCGCGATCTTAAGCCTTCTAATATTATGCGCGATCGCTCTGGCACTCTGCATTTGCTCGATTTTGGCGCGGTTAAGGAAGTCACACAAGCACCAGGAAATAAATCAACCGGTATCTATTCTGCCGGATTTGCTCCCCCAGAACAAATGCGAGGTCGCAGTGTCTATCCATCTACGGATTTATATGCTTTGGGGGTAACAGCAATTATGTTATTAACAGCCAAAGATCCTGAAGATTTGTTTGATAGCTACAGCAATGCTTGGCTTTGGAAAGATCAGGTGACAATTTCTGATTCCATAACTAACATTCTTGACCGAATGTTACAACCTACCCCTAGCGATCGCTTTGGCGCGGCTACAGAGGTATTAACAGCCCTCAATGCCATGATTTCGCCGCCACCGCCACCGATTTCGCCGCCACCGCCACCTCCTCCCGTAGTTCCTGCGCCTTCTGTAACTCCTCAAAGCGCGCCTGTGTCCGCACCAGTAGCTACTCAAATTCAAGCGCCAACCCCCACCGTCAGGCGACCTTTTTCGATCCTGGAAATTCTAGCATCAGCAGCATTTACCGGCTTTGATGGGGGATTACTGGTGATGGTATTGTGGTCGTTGTTAGATACAATACCTTTGAGTTTGGGGATTGCTGGCTTGCTGTTAGCGGGGTTACTATTAGCTCAAGTGCGCCGTTGGATTGAAAAATGGGATCTGCTGATTGTGGCTGGCATATCTTTTGCGATCGTGTTTTGGGTTGGCACTACACGCGGTAATCTTGAAGTTGCCCAGGTCATCATTTTACCAATATTGACAGCACTATCAGCCGTCGTGGCAACTTCCCTATTTCGTCTAATTTACGGGATTCTGAAACGGCTCATTTCATGAGTTGAACTAGAAGCACAAACGGTATTGGAGATTGGATAATGTCTCAAAAAAACGAAACAGCGATTCTGATTGTAGCCTTGCTGCTTACGGGAGGATTATTAGCCTTTGGGTATTTTGCCTTTACCCAGTGGCAATCACAAACTGAGGCAGACATTAGACCATCTCCGAGTTCCCCAACAGCTAGGAATGACTCCCGACCTAGGGCGATCAGTGCTGGGCAACAGTTATTGGTTGCGAGCACAACTTCCCCGGCTAAACAAGAGGGAATTGAGGCTTTGGCGGCGGGAGATTATTCTAGGGCTGTTTCCGAGTTGGAAGCCTCCCTACAGCAAAATCGCAATGATCCAGAAGCCCTAATTTATCTCAATAATGCCCGCATTGGTGCTGGACAGTCCCATACAATAGCCGTTTCTGTTCCTATCACTACGGCGGAAAATGCAGCCCAGGAAATCCTGCGGGGAGTGGCTCAGGCTCAAAATGAAGTTAACCAAGCCGGGGGTATTAACGGGGTTCCGCTGCGGGTGCTGATTGCTGATGATGCTAATAATCCTAATGTGGCTGAACAAGTGGCTCAGTCTCTAGTGGCTGATGACCAAGTTTTGGGGGTGGTGGGGCATTTTGCTAGTGATGTGACTGTGGCGGCATCCCCGGTTTATCAGCGGGGTCAGTTGGTGGCGATTTCTCCTACCAGTACGTCGATGGAGTTATCTAGGGCGGGGGATTTCATTTTTCGGACGGTTCCGAGCGATCGCTTTACGGCTAATGCCCTGGCAAAATATATGGTAGATAACCTGAATCTCAACCAGGCGGCTATTTTTTATAACGAGGATAGTAGTTATAGTCGTTCTCTCAAAGATGAGTTTACTACGGCTTTATATGGAGATGGCGGCGCTGTGGTGGCGGAGATTAATCTGGCTGAGGGGAATTTTAATAGCTTTGATGCGGTAGAATCAGTTACCCAGCAGGGAGCAGAGGCGATCGTATTATTGGCTAATACGGAAACCGTTAGTCAGGCTTTACAGGTGGTGCGTGTTAATGCTAGAAACTTGCCTGTTTTGGGGGGAGATAGTCTCTACAGACCTGAAGTGCTACAGGTGGGAGGCGATAGCGAGGGTATGGTGGTGGCTATTCCCTGGCATATTCTCAGCCACACTAATTCGGGGTTTCCAGAGGCGGCGACTCAGTTATGGGGTGGTGATATTAACTGGCGGACTACTATGGCCTATGATGCCACTAAAGCGTTGATTGCTGGTATTTCTGGAGATTCTAGCCGCCAGGGAGTTCAAAGGACACTATCAGAACCGGGGTTTTCGGCTAAGGGGGGTGGCGCAAATATCCGTTTTTTGCCTTCTGGCGATCGCAACCAAGCGGCCGAATTGGTTAAGGTTGAACAGGGAAGGCGATCGGGATTGGGTTATGATTTTGTGCCAGTTCCTTGATGTTTAAACGGGTGCGTTTTCGGCTATAATTGTCTGGGGATACTTTCGGGTATAGTCATCAACAGCAAGAAAGGAGATGGGAGGTGTTTGGTCGCCAACTGATTTATTTTTTATCATTATCTGGGTTCCGACCAAAATCTGCTGTCAACAGAAAGGTTTGGCGATCGCATTTTCGGCTATTGATGGATAGGGCGATCGCTATTTTAATTCTCGCCAACCTCAGCTTAGTCGTTTTTGACTTTATCTACCTCAGCAACCGCAATTTATATATACGCTTTGATGATTATCGCCAACAACGTTCTAACAATCCCCAAAGGAAATATTTACAACTCGTAGATAGTCTCCAAACCACCCTAGAACAGCAAGGCTTAAACTCTCCCCAAGTTGACCCTCTCTTAGGCGAAATTAGACAATTGAGCCTCGAAATTCTCATAGAACAACCACCATTTCGGGTTCAAGACTCCAACGGAACTTTAGCAGCTATTAACAACCGACTCCAGGAACATCTCAATACCGATGACCTGGAAACAGCCATCAATACCTTTTGGAGTCGAGAATATTTCACCAATAATGGTTGGGAAAATTCCCTGAGATTTTTTAATATCAATTTACGACATCTATTTACACTATATGAACCTCAATTAAGCTATGATATCATTAAGGGAGTCGAAGCCTATCGACCCTCCCAAAACTATCTGATGCTCGTAGCAGATCTGCAAGCAATTTTAGAATATGAGGGTTTAGAATCGCCCCAAGTTGAACCCTTATTACAACAGCTTCAGCAACTCAGCACCGAGATGATAGACCGCAGTTATATCCCCCAAATTGACAACACTTTAGGGTTAATAACTCATATGAAATATAGGATGGTAGAACATATCCACGGTGGCGATCCATCCACGACTAATCACTTAACACCCACCTTAAAATTTTTGTATTCAATGAGGGTATTAAGTATCCTCGCACCCGAAGTTATTTGGGTAGATCAGTCCTCAAGAGAAGCCTTTAGAACCTTCTGGAGTATTGATAACCTCAGCCAAAAAGGATGGGAAACAGAACTCGATTTTTTTGACAATCAAATAGGTACTTTAATGCGTCAGATGTATTTCCGTCACCTGGGAATAGATGGCGAATTTATTGACCGTTTTTGGCTAGTTGATTTACCTTGGGTAATTGTTTTTTGGCTGTTTTTTCTAGTGGAACTCTCCTTTATTCGTCGTCGCTATCCGCACCTAGGCTTATGGCCATGTATTAGGATGATCTGGTATGACGTATTTTTACTGATTGGGGTTATTCGCCTAATTCGGATAGTTCCAGTTATCATTCACTTAGAAAGAGCCAAATTACCTAATATGGCTACACTTAGGGCTCAAATTCGCCTCAAAGTTATTGCTAGTTTTGGGAATGAATTAATCCAGGTGGTAGTTAACCAAAGCATTAGCCAACTTAAAGCAACTGTCCGCAGCGGAAAACTGCGAAAAATGATTTTTAAATCTCAACAAAAATCGATGAATATCACTAAACCAGAGAGTCCGAGTCAAGTTAAACTAATTAGCGAACAATTATTAAAAGTTACTGCTTGTCATGTTTTACCAGAAGTTCAACAGGATTTAGAAGCCTATCTTCATTATCAGGTGAGTCAGTCTGTTAAACAATCAGGAATTTATCGCCGTTTACAGAAAATTCCGGTGATTCGGAAATTTCCTGAACAGGTGAGTGATAATCTAGTCAAACGCATCGCGGCCATTATCTCCCAGCAGCCTCAAAAATCCTATTATTCGGCACAAAATAAACAACCAGATCCCATCGCGCAAGAATTGCAACAGCGATTAGTTAACAGGTTTTTAGATGTGTTACGTTCCGAACTCAAAAATAATGAAACTATCCAAGAAGTTGAATATATTTTAATTGACTTTTTAGACCAAGCCAAAATCAATAACGTTGAATCGGCGCAACCAGACCCAGAAACTCCGGCGCTAAAACCGGCGAACTTCCCAGATGAATTTGACTAAAATCGGATCTGTGCAATCTTTCCGCCGCCACCAAAATCGATAATGATTGTCGTTTGGCAATGCGTAAATTTGACCTTAATAAAGAATTGGAGGCGCTATGGCTTGCCACTAAAATCGGATATTTTTTTGAAAAAAAAGTAGCATCAAAACCTCAATATCACACATGACAGCCTATTTATGTTCTTCATAAGATGCTACGGGATATTCCGTGAATCCATATACTTAATAGCTATTCTGGTGTAGTTAGTAGCGTTAATTTTAACCATGATGGTAATCGGATAGTTTCAACTTCTGCTGACAAAACCGTGAAACTTTGCAAGGCAGAAAATATCGATGAATTATTAAATCGTGCCTGTGAATGGCTGCGTCCATATTTAACCAATAATTCTAAAAATATCTCCAATTAAATTAATGCGATCGCTTGCTGATATTTATTCACAATAATTGATTTTTAATGAAGGATAAGTATAGAGCCATCTTCCATGACCAATTTCAGCATTGTGAAAACCATTTTTTTGCAAAAAAATGACGAAAGATTTAGCTTTAGATACCTGATAAAAAGAAGCGACCTGAATTTTATTTACTTCCGGGTCGTGCCAAGCATCACAACAAAATTTTCTGCGAATATTTTGTAAATTTATGTAGCTATATTCAACCCAAATTGGATACCATACATTAGCGCCTCCAGCCGTGAAATCTCCGCAGCTATTGAGGGGAAATTGGTAATTTGTTGATTCCATATTTTGGATATTCTCCATAGACGAATAGGTGGGTATATTTTGATATACTAAATAGGTGGGTATATTGTGATATACTAAAACAGAGGAAAATAAAGACATTAAAAATACAAATTTATAAGTAGGAAATAATGGTTTTATGGTTATACATTTACTGACAACAATAGGACTGATTACAGCTAAAATGATGATGAAAAATATAATGATTATTTTATCAAAACTATATTCACGCCAATGGGTTAATATCTGGTAAAAATCAAATTTATCATTTTTTATATCAAAAAAATAAGTGATACCACTTAAAGCCATAAAAATATTAAAAATTGTTAACAATAAACCCGCAATCGAATATGCTAACTTTTGCCACAAATTACCCAATCCCAAGTATTGGTAAAGTTTTCTACTTTCCAGAAAAAAACAGATTATGGTTCCTGATACGATGGCTGATATCAAGTAATTCCAAAAATTATTGTATCCTAATATTGATATCATTCCCATAAATATTATGGCAAAGCTTAAAACAGTGGCTATTGAAAAAGATGTGACTAATATCAGCCAAAACATGATTAATTCTACATCTAAATATTTAATCCAACCAATCTATATCTGTTAACCATCCAACAATTGCCGGGCTCGCCGTGGTAATTATTGTGACTAATATAATGTAAAAAAACTGCTCTCCCGTCTCAGCTTTTTGTAAGACTTCCATGATGCCCATATTTTTACCAGCCGCTACATTACTCAATATAAGATAACGAGCATTACCATTTAGTGAAGTGGTAAAATCAAATAAAATACATAATACTAATATTACCGGCAAAAACAATGTAAAATCATTCGTTCCAGAACGAGCCAACTTCAAAATACCTTTAGTACAAAGATTGACAGATGCAATAGTAATAGCCACAACAACAGCAATTCCCCATGCTATAATATTGGTTCCTAAAACACCAACTATACCAAGTGCAGTGGTAATTACATCCCAGACCATGGGAAAAAATAAAGCAAAAATCAAGATAGTTTTTATATTCATTTGGTTCCGTTTAATTATGAGGAAAGATTGTTAATTTTATAGATGTTGACTAAGCAAGATTGATATCAAGGTGAAGGAAGTCGATCAATTTCCTTGAAGTCCTGGAATTTAGAATCAGGTGAAGCATCATAACTTTTATCACGTTTTTCTGGCAAAAAATGTTCTGTTTGTGCATCATTTTCTAAGCTACTGTCTTCGGGAAATGATTGATTTTCTCGGTGGGGCAATTCATTAGATGAAGTTTGTAATTCTACTATAATAAAAGCCAAAGGAAGTCCTATCAATAAACTTAGTATTACCATGAAAGCAAAAATTTTACTAGTCGAATTATTTTGGCTTTTTTTCAATTTTTGTTGATTATTTTTATCTTCTAAAGTTATTAATATTTCTTGGATAAAGTTATCCCAACATTGTAGAAATTCATGTCGTAATTCTGTAAAAGGTTGATTGATTTTTGTACCTGGCAATTCAAAAGTTTTTGATAAAGTTTCAAGTCCCTGTGTAATTTTTGGGTTATCTATAAAATATTGTTTGGTTAATTCCAAAAAGTTAGAAATTAGGGTTTCGAGTCTTGTACTAAATTGATCATGCTTTCCTTGATCTAGCTGATCTATCTCAGAAATATGTGGCGATAAAGTTTTGATTTTTTCTTGATACATAGGATATTTAACAACGGATGAATTTTCCAAGTATTGTTCAAAAATACTATAAAAACTTGTTGTTTTCGTGAATAATTTGTCATTATTTTGAGTATAATTTGACATATTAGTTTTATGGCTCGAATCAAAATTCAAGATATAGTTACATATTGGCGCTTATTATACATCTTTAGTAGTCACACAAAGTAATATAAAGTAACAATAAAGTAATAATAAAGTAATATATTGATGATTGTGCTGAATGCTAATGTTGAGGTATAGACAATGATACTGCTTCTATAGCTGAACTGGAATTTATCTTACCGGCTTTGCTGGTGAAGTTGATGTTTTTCGAGTATCATAGCAAAACAGTAGTTAACTTTTGGCAAGTAGCTATATGTGGTTGCCTAAGTTGCATTTGATGAATGTGTAGCTTTTTGCTCACAAGTGCTTACCTTTTGAGGGACTTTGAGTGATGATAGTTGACGAAGCACTGGTAATTGTGGAAGCAGTACTCGATTATGAACGCCTCAACGATGTTCAAGAGGTCGTATTTCGTCAGGCTTGGGAAGGTTTATCTTACCGTGAAATGGCTAAAAGCACTGGCTATGCGGAGGATTACCTCAAGGATGCAGGCGCGAAACTCTGGCAAATGCTGACTAATGCCTTTGGAGAAAAGGTAAAAAAAGGTAATTTAAAATCTGTTCTGAAGCGATATTTACGGCGGCATCAAATTATCGTACACCGTAATAAGGTGACTGGGGTTAATGTGATTGGAACCAATTTTGATAGCACAAGAGTTGTGGGAAACTTATATGAATCCAACTTTTGTCAAGCCGATTTGTATAAGGAGCAAAGCTATGAAAAATCAGAAAAACAGACAAATGCTGAATCTGAACAGGAGTTAAACTATCAATCTTTAACTTATTCTTGGAATGGCTGGCAGTTTCGGTCTCAAGCAGAAGTGAATATTGCCGAAGCACTAGATCGCGCCGATGTTTTGTTTTTCCCAAATGCTAAAGCCCGGTTGACTACCCCAGATGGAAAGCAAAACCCATCTCCTCATTTCCTAGTCTGTTACAAAACAAAACTGGGTATTTTAGCGGTAGATGTAGACGATCGCGATCGCGAAACCAATATGGATTTTCTTCTACAGTCGCAAGGTATTTGCATTGTCCAGCATTATGATATCACTGAATGTACCGAAAAGCCTGATCTCGTTGTCATAGAGTTTTTAGAGCTTTTGATGCAAGCCTAAAATCGATTAATAAAACATATCCTAAAAACCCTAAGAGTCCCACAAACGTCGTCGTTGAGATCCTCCCAGTCGCTGGTGAGTGTCTCGCAACAGACGGGGAATATCTAAATTTTGAGGACAGCGAGGTAAACAGTCGCCGCAGTCGGTACATCGATCGCCTCTACGTCCAGGAAACCAATGTCCGGCATTCTCAAACATACCATAGCGATACTTACCAAATTGGGTCATATGGTAGGCGATCGCCAAATTTCGTAACCTCAGCACTTCGGGAATATTAATCAGTTCAGGACATGGTAAACATTGATAACACTGTTTACAGGTATCGGTTGCTAATGTTTCCTCTAAGGCAGTTTCCAGAGCCATGAAGGCGCTTTGTTCCGACTCAGTGAGGGATTCTACGGAATCGGCTACTTGTAGGGGTAAATCTAATTCTTGAGGGTTAGCGGCTCCTAAACTGAGGGTAGTAATGCGGCGATCGCTCAATAAAAATCGATAATTCAACTGGAGGGGGGAAAATGGATGGCATAGCTGAGTTAACTTAGCTGGGGGGGTGTAGAGTTGTCCCCCCTTATCGGCTGGGGAAATAATGAAAATCCCCATGTCCTTTTGAGATGCTAGGGTGATGGCGGGAGCATGGCGCTGGAAAAAATAGTAATAATGGAGATTGATAAACTCAAAGCGATCGCTATTAATCGCTTCCAGAATCACCTCAACCGGAGCATGGGTCGAGAACCCCAGATGTCTGACCCGTCCATCTGCAATGGCTCTGTCAATACCCACAATACCAGCGATCGCCTCCGTGAGATGTTCGGGGGTATTAATACCATGAATCGCCAAACCATCGAGATAGTCAAGATTCAGCCTAGTTAGGGAATCATCGATCGCCTTTTCTAAAGCATCAGGATCAGACATGGGTGGGATCTTGGTAGTAATATAAAGCTGCGATCGCTCCACAGGTAGACCACCTAGCAAAGTCGCTCCCAGATACTCCTCACTTTTCCCATAACCTTTGGCAGTCTCTATATGGTTAATTCCCATGGAAACTGCCCTTTCTATAGTTTGGTGGGCATTTTCCGGGGATGCTAAATAGCGCATTGTTCCCAGGGAAAAGACTGATAGAGGTAAATTGGTTTTACCAAAGCGTCGATAACGCATGATTTTAGTTATTGAGCTTCGTCTTTGCGAAAATCTGCCCGTCTAATCAACTCTTCTGGACTCAGGTTAGCAACAAAATCGCGAAAGGCGCGTCTTTCGGCTTCGTCAGCATCACGATCGACAGGGATAGAAGCATCAGCGATGACTTCTTCCATGACCCAGATCGGGCTATCGGTACGCAGTGCAATGGAAATGGCATCAGAAGGACGCGCATCAATTTCTTTACGATTCTCCCCTTGACGTACAATCAAGACTGCATAAAATGTATTGTCTTGGAGGGAGTGAATCACAATCCGCTCTAAAACCATATCCCAGGTTTCCATGAGATTGACAAATAAATCATGGGTTAGGGGTCGCGGGGGTTGATGGTTTTCCAAAGCGCCGATTATCGATTTAGCCTGATCCTGACCGATAAAAATAGGTAAGGCTCGTCGCTCAGACGCATCTCTGAGTAACACAATAGGGCTGCGTGTGGTAGCGTCTAGTGCAATTCCGGCGACTTTCATTTCAATCATCGGTTCAGCCTCGATAAAATACGATAGACAAACAACAAGTGGTTAGACCCGCCAGTAAGAATCCAGCAATTCCAGTATGCCTTGATTTTTACCCGAATTGACGACAATTGCTCTGAAATTGTGGACAGCTCGTTGGTGAATATGGTCAAACAATGCCGGATAATTAACTGATGTTAGCCTAAAAATCTAGGTTTAATGGGCATTCTAGCTTACTGGGAAGGTAATCGCTAGGGATTTTTCCTGGTCATGGGAGTTACCACCTAGGTGATTGGTTGTGTTTGTTTAACGTTCACTTGATACGGGAAAAAAGTTATGTTTACCGGATTAATTCAGGCCTTGGGGACGATTGAGAGTTTGGGGCGATCGCGCTTTCAGATAGCTTGTCAGGTGGGTGCAACTAATCTGATTTTGGGGGATTTGGCGATCGGTGATAGTGTGGCGGTTAATGGGGTTTGTCTAACAGTGGTGGAAATTATGCCCCGTGGCTTGGTGGCGGAGGCTTCCCCGGAAACTTTGGGTCGGACTACTTTGGGTAGTGATTTAAATGGTTATGTGAATTTGGAGGCTTCCCTGCGTGCGGGGAGTAAGTTGGGAGGACATTTTGTGACGGGTCATGTTGATGCGATCGCCACCCTGGAGGCGGCGGTGTCTGTGGGTAATTCCTGGGAAATGCGTTTTGTTCCCCCCAGTGATGCTGATCTGTGGAATCAACAGATTGCTCCCTATTTGGTTGCTAAGGGTAGTATTGCCGTTAATGGGGTGAGTTTGACTATTTCAGAATGCGATCGTCATAGTCGTTGGTTTGCAGTCGCTGTTATCCCTCACACTTACCAAAATACCAATCTTTGCACCTTGGAAACTGGTAGTTTAGTCAACTTGGAAGCAGATATTTTGGGTAAATATGTCGCTAAATTTCTCAGTATAAATTCCACCGATTCCGTGAATATTTATCATCAGCAATCTCTCACAGCTACCCCAGAAATTACCCCAGAATTTCTCAGCGAACATGGTTTTAATTAGTCCATCAATTAATTATTAGTAAAAAAAAAGCCCCCCACCAATGGTGGAGGACTTGCAACTAATTACCTAACATTAGGGTTCAGTTTAACCGAACTTACCAGCAGTTGAGGCAATTAGGAAGGCTGCGTAGGTGAGGATATAGCCAACGGTGAAGTGAGCTAAACCAACAACGCGAGCTTGAACGATGGACAGAGCCACTGGCTTATCTTTCCAGCGAACCAGGTTCGCCAAAGGAGTGCGCTCATGAGCCCAAACAATGGTCTCGATGAGTTCTTGCCAGTAACCACGCCAGGAGATCAGGAACATGAAACCAGTCGCCCAAACCAAGTGTCCGAACAGGAACATCCAGGCCCAAACAGAGAGGTTGTTAGTTCCGAAGGGGTTGTAACCATTGATTAACTGGGAAGAGTTCAACCACAGATAATCGCGGAACCATCCCATCAGGTAGGTAGAAGATTCGTTGAACTGAGCAACGTTACCTTGCCAGATACCCAGGTGCTTCCAGTGCCAGTAGAAAGTTAACCAGCCCAGGGTGTTCAGCATCCAGAACATAGCTAGGTAGAAGGAATCCCAAGCGGAGATGTCGCAAGTACCGCCACGGCCGGGGCCATCACAAGGGAAGGCATAGCCGAAGTCTTTTTTGTCGGGCATCAGCTTGGAACCACGAGCATCCAACGCACCTTTGACCAGAATCAGGGTGGTGGTGTGCAGACCGAGAGCGATCGCATGGTGAACCAAGAAATCGCCAGGGCCAATGGTTAAGAACAGAGAGTTAGTGCCGGAGTTGATGGCATCCAGCCAGCCAGGCAACCAAACGTTACCGTAGTTAGGCCAAGCAGTGGTGGCAATGCTTTCAGGATTGGAAAGCAGCACATCCATTGCATAAACCGCTTTACCATGAGCAGCCTGAATGAACTGAGCGAATACAGGCTCAATCAGGATTTGCTTTTCAGGAGTACCGAAGGCAACCACAACATCGTTATGAACATAAATGCCCAAAGTGTGGAAACCGAGGAACAGAGACACCCAGCTCAGGTGAGAGATGATTGCCTCTTTGTGATCCAAAACACGAGCTAAAACGTTACCTTTGTTTTGCTCAGGATCATAGTCACGAACCAGGAAGATAGCGCCGTGGGCAAAAGCACCGACCATTAAGAAGCCAGCAATGTACTGATGGTGCGTGTAAAGAGCAGCCATCGTGGTGTAGTCCTTAGCAATGAAAGCATAAGGAGGAATGGAGTACATATGCTGGGCAACCAGGGAGGTGATTACACCCAGACAAGCCAAGTGCCATCCTAACTGGAAGTGGAGAGAGTTGTTATAGGTCTCATAAATGCCTTGGTGAGGCATATTAAAAGGACCTTCGAGACGACGACCAAAGAAGTCTTTGGCATCGCACATTTCTTTGATGCTGTGACCGATTCCGAAGTTAGTCCGGTACATATGGCCCGCGATGATGAAAATCACGGCGATCGCCAGATGGTGGTGAGCCATATCGGTCAGCCACAGGGACTCGGTTTGGGGATGAAATCCACCTAAGAAAGTCAGAATCGCAGTCCCTGAACCTTCAGAAGTACCGAACACATGACGAACGGTGTCAGGATTCTGAGCGTAAACTCCCCAGTTACCAGTAAAGAAGGGAGCCAAACCCGCCGGGTGAGGCAGAGTGCTCAAGAAGTTATCCCAACCCACGTGCTGTCCGCGAGATTCGGGGATAGCGACGTGAACCAAGTGACCAGTCCAAGCCAAGGAACTAACACCGAACAGACCTGCCAAGTGGTGGTTCAAACGAGATTCAGCGTTTTTGAACCAGGACAGACTGGGGCGGTACTTGGGTTGCAGGTGCAACCAACCAGCAAACAGGAAGACTGCAGCCAGTAGAAGTAGGAAGATAGAACCTTGGTAGAGGTCTCCATTGGTCCGCATCCCGATGGTGTACCACCAGTGGTAAACACCAGAGTATGCGATATCAACGGGGTTAGAAGCGCCAGCTTGGGTGAATGCGTCAACAGCGGGTTGCCCAAATTGGGGGTCCCAAATAGCGTGAGCAATGGGACGTACATTTAAGGGATCTTTAATCCACTGTTCAAAATTGCCTTGCCAAGCGACGTGGAACAGGCTGCCAGAAGTCCAGAGAAAGATGATGGCGATGTGTCCAAAGTGAGAGGCAAAAATCTTTTGGTAAAGATTCTCCTCGGTCATTCCATCATGAGTCTCAAAATCATGGGCTGTGGCAATCCCGTACCAAATCCGACGAGTGGTCGGATCTTGAGCCAAATCCTGGCTAAATTTTGGGAATTTCGTTGCCATAAGTCCTAACTAAATGGTGTTCTCATTAAGTCCGCCCAGGGAAATCGAGGCAGTTACCCCGATTCCCGAGCGAAGAACCCTCATCCTACGGAGATGATGCGGGCGAGGAAGAATGCCCAGGTGGTGACAATTCCCCCTAGAAGGTAGTGAGCTACTCCCACCGCACGACCCTGAATGATGCTCAGAGCGCGAGGTTGGATGGCCGGAGCCACTTTGAGCTTGTTGTGTGCCCAAACAATGGACTCGATTAGTTCTTGCCAGTAGCCACGGCCACTGAACAGGAACATCAGGCTGAAGGCCCATACAAAGTGAGCCGCCAAGAACATCAAGCCGTAGGCTGAAAGGGCTGACCCATAGGAGTTGATTACCTGAGAGGCTTGCGCCCACAAGAAATCACGCAACCATCCATTAATGGTAATAGCACTTTGGGCAAAATTGCCATTGGTAATGTGACTAATCGTGCCGTCAGAGGCGACGGTTCCCCAAACGTCAGACTGCATCTTCCAACTGAAGTGGAAAATCACAATTGACAGGGAGTTATACATCCAGAACAAGCCAAGGAACACATGGTCCCAACCAGATACTTGGCAGGTGCCGCCACGACCAGGGCCGTCGCAGGGGAAGCGGAATCCCAACTCGCTTTTATCGGGAATTAGGCGAGAACTGCGGGAGTACAGAACACCTTTGAGCAGAATTAAAACGGTCACGTGAATTGTGAAGGCATGGATGTGGTGAACCATGAAGTCCGCCGTACCCAATGCGATCGGCATCATTGCGACCTTGCCACCCACAGCAATTACATCACCGCCAAAGGCAGGACTAACGCTGGCGAGGGCATTGGGGGCTGTATTGCCCGGTGCTAGAGTGTGCAGGTTTTGCACCCACTGAGCAAAGATAGGTTGCAGTTGAATTCCTGTGTCAGAGAACATATCTTGGGGACGACCAAAGGCACGCATGGTGTCGTTATGGACGTACAGCCCAAAGCTATGGAAGCCCAGGAAGATACAAACCCAGTTTAGATGAGAGATGATGGCATCCCGATGACGGATTACCCGGTCTAGTAAGTTGTTAACATTCTTAGCCGGATCGTAATCCCGCACCATAAAGATGGCAGCGTGAGCACCAGCACCCACAATACAGAATGCTCCAATCCACATATGGTGAGTGAACAGAGACAGTTGAGTGGGGTAGTCTGTTGCGATATAGGGATAGGGAGGCATGGCATACATGTGGTGAGCCACAATGATGCTCAATGAACCCAACATTGCTAAGTTAATAGACAGTTGAGCGTGCCAAGAAGTTGTCAGAACTTCATAGAGCCCTTTGTGGCCTTCTCCAGTGAAGGGGCCTTTGTGAGCTTCTAATAATTCCTTCATGCTATGGCCAATACCCCAGTTCGTCCGGTACATATGACCGGCAATGATGAATAGAACTGCTAGAGCTAGGTGGTGGTGAGCTGTATCGGACAGCCACAAACCGCCAGTCTGAGGATTTAAACCACCCTTAAAGGTTAGGAAGTCTGCGTAAACTCCCCAATTTAAAGTGAAGAATGGGGTTAGTCCTTGCTTAAAGCTCGGATACAGTTCCGCCATCAAGCTGGAGTTCAGAATGAACTCATGGGGCAGGGGGATGTCTTTAGGAGCCACCCCGGCATCCAGCAGCTTGTTAATTGGCAAAGACACATGAATTTGGTGTCCAGTCCAACCCAAGCAGCCTAAGCCCAATAGTCCAGCTAGGTGATGGTTCATCATCGACTCCACATTCTGGAACCATTCCAGTTTGGGAGCACGTTTATGGTAGTGGAACCAACCAGCGAATAGCATCAGACCCGCCATCACCAATGCACCGATCGCTGTGCAGTAGAGTTGGAACTCGTTGGTGATACCGGAAGCTCGCCATAATTGGAACAATCCAGAGGTGATCTGGATGCCTTGGAAGCCACCACCTACATCGGCATTCAAAATTTCTTGGCCAAAGATGGGCCATACAACTTGTGCGCTCGGTTTAATCCCTGTTGGGTTTGTTAACCAAGCCTCGTAGTTGGAAAACTTCGCGCCGTGGAAATATGCACCACTCAGCCAAATGAAGATTACTGCCAGATGGCCGAAGTGAGCGCTAAAGATTTTGCGCGAAATATCTTCTAAATCGCTGGTATGACTATCGAAGTCGTGAGCGTCGGCGTGCAGGTTCCAAATCCAGGTTGTCGTACTTGGACCTTTGGCAAGATCGCGGCGAAAATGACCGGGTTTTCCCCACCTTTCAAAAGAGGTAGGAGTTGGGTCCTTGTCTACCGTGACCTTGGCTTTTGCCTCCCGCTCTGGAGGACTGATGGTCATTTAGACTCTCCTCTCCGTATCACAAATAACAAAAATATTGTTGCAGATTATGAAACGGGATTTTTAAGCCCCTTCATCATCCTTCACAAAAGTTTAGAGTGTTCTTAACTTTTGTTGGGGGCAACAACAAACCCTTAGTTTTGCCTTGGGCATTTAAAGGCATATTATAACGACAACTGTATGCTTCTGTCTACAACAGTTTTTGATTCTGCCGTCAGCCGCTGTTGTCTGTAAATTGTATATCATCTTTCCGAGTCACATGGGGGAGTCGGTAACAATAATTAAGAATTCCTAAAACCCCTATAAAATCTTGGATTTAGCCCATATCAGCCGAAAAACTCTGTAAAGATCTGCATTGAACCGTTACAAAACTTAAAATTTGCTGCCATCAACTACTTTTATATACAGTTGGTAGCGGGACCAGTCGCTGGATCATGGCAGCCCCTGGACATAGATAAAAATGTTAAGGATAATCAGCATTTTATCAATATGTGTTTGACATATATATTAAGGATCGGGTCTGTTTTGGGCTATAGTTGCATACAATACGGTTTCTTTGCACGATTTGGGTTTTAGGAGTTTATTTAATTGTGTCTGTGAACAAGTTCTGGTGGACTCCCATCAAAAAACTGCTGACTATTTTACTCGTCGCAGTAATCACGTTTCAGATGACTGGGTGTGGTGACTCTGAACCGACTGATCCATCAATTACCCAGACATCATCAGCGAAAACTGTTAAGCAGAGTATTTCGGAAGTATCCCCCCCAGATATCATTCAAAAATTACACCCAGCCCTCGATCGCTATCAACCTCAAGTCCAAATTATCAGTCCTCAACCAGACGAGTTGCTACAGGATAATAATGTCACAGTCCAACTACAAGTTTTGGACTTCCCCACCTTCCGAGACGAAACACTAGGTGATGGTCCCCACTTACATTTAATTATCGACAACGATAGCGATCGCCATATTTACAATCCCACGGAACCGATTATCCTATCAGACCTGAAACCAGGAACCCATACCCTGCGAGTTTTTGCTGTCTATCCCTGGGGCGAAAGTTTCAAAAATGATGGTTCAAGTGCGATCGCCACATTTCACATTTACACCAAAACCCCCAATAACAACCCAGATCCAAAACTTCCCTTACTCACCTATAACCGTCCCCAAGGAACCTATGGTGCTGAACCCATTTTGCTGGACTTCTATTTAGACAACGCCCCCCTACATTTAATCGCCCAAGAAGATCCAGAAGATGAAATCATCGATTGGCGTATCCGCGTCACTGTCAACGGCGAAAGTTTTATTATCGATCGCTGGGAACCCATATATTTAAAAGGATTCCAACCCGGTAAAAACTGGGTACAACTGGAATTTTTAGACGAACTCGGAGAACCCCTGAATAACGTCTACAACAACATCGCAAGAGTTCTCACCTACGACCCCAAAAGCCAAGATACCCTATCTAAACTAATTCGCGGTCAATTATCTCTATCCCAGGCTAGGGGTTTGGTTGAAGCGAACTATACCAGCCCAACTTTAGCCCCCTCTCCTGAAATTGAGGAAGTCTCAGAACCT
>NZ_PKGG01000561.1:0-437 GCF_046480465.1 Arthrospira sp. PCC 8006 | reverse complement strand
ATTTGCTGCTCCCCTAGCTTTAAAGGAATGCGTGATTTGCATGTTTTCACATTTCAACCATACTTCTTTAACGCCATGTGCACTGAGGGAAGGAGAGTGAATGAGAGGGGTGGTGATGGGGTGAAGCATGATGGGTTATGGGTTATGAGTTATGGGTTATGGGTTATGGGTTATGGGTTATGGGTTATGGGTTATTGCAAAAATATAACATCATTATCCGTTATTATTCTTGAACTTTGCAAAAAATTTCGGGCACACAATGAAATTCTTGAATCTTCTACTTGCACTATTTTTTACTTTCTTTTTTTTTGAATTACCAGCGCAAAATCTTGATTACCTAGGCCATATTCATTTAGGCGATGGCGCTGGTCTCAATGATGAAGCGTATATCATTAGACCGTACAATAACGGCGACATCTTAACTTCGGGTCGCTTTC
>NZ_PKGG01000285.1:0-5487 GCF_046480465.1 Arthrospira sp. PCC 8006 | reverse complement strand
GCATCATGGTGGCATAATGGGCATCATTATAGGCTGTTAGGATAAATTCCCCTCCGGCTGCTACTTGACGGCGGAAATGGTCAGCAAAGGCGGAATCGTAGCAAATTCCGGCGATCGCTTTTCCCCAACCCGTCTCAAATTTTTGTTGTTTTTCCCCGGCGACTAACCGCGCTTCCAGGGGTGACAAACGATTAATTACCCTTCCCAGAATGGCATCAAAGGGGATATATTCACCCAAGGGAACTAAATGGGTTTTGTCATATTGACCGATAATTTCCCCTTCACCGTTAATGGTAAATAAACTATTAGTTAATCCCCCTTCGGTCTCGCCAAATCCACCGACCCAAGCTATAACACCCTGTTGTAAAATCGCCTGATAAAAGCTATAATTGTAGTGATAGCTGTCATCTTGGTTCCAGACAAAAGGTAAGGCAGTTTCGGGGGTTAAGACTGCATCGACACCGCGCGCCGCCAATTCCAGATATCCCCGCGTGTATCCATTTAAAGCCTGTCGAAAACCCTGGGGATTGAGTTTAATTTCATTGGGGATATTCCCTTGAATAATCCCGACTCTGATGGCGTTTTCGGGTTGAGAATTTAGGGGGATATTGTAGAGACTCAATCCGATTAAATGAGCGATCGCCAATATTCCGACAGGGATTAAATAGAGTTGCAACTTGTGCTGTTTATGTGCTAACCAGAGTTCAGCTACAGTCCCATTGACGACTAATATAGTAGCCACGACGGTATTAGGTCCTGAGATTTGACCCAAATGGAGAATCACCAAATTACCGAAACTTTGGGTTAAAGCCAGTGTTGACCACCACAGAGGACCCCCACTCCAAATCGCTTCTAAAGCACACCATAAAGCCGTCCCTATTAGGATTCTAATTAATGCGGTTTTAGCGCCGATATTTAATGGCATTAATTTCGCAAATAACCACCCCCAAACGATGGCGATCGCTGTTCCCCAGAGGGTAATAAAAACCCAGGAAAAGATAGCGATCGCCAAACTAGCCAACCAKGGAACTCCCAGACTGGTCATGGGGTGAATTCCGGTCATCCAAAACAGGGAAAAGCCATAATAGCCAACACCCCAACTAGCGGTTATTTCCCAGGGTATTCGTCCCCGTCTTTTCGCCTCTACCACCATGACCCACAGAGGAACAAAAGCCACCCAAGCCACTAGCCACCACCTCAGAGGCTCGTTAGCCAACCCCATCAATATCCCACTGAATAGAGACACGGAGATATAGCGAACTTTTCGGAGGTTAAGATTAGCGGGTAACTTGAGGTTAAAATGTTCTACTGAAATCAGTTTCATCTAATTAATAATTGAGGGGGCTATGAACAGGTTAAATCACCAATCCATAACCCGCCGCCATGAGATAGGGGATAATTTTAGGCTTTAACCGGAGGTGTTTCTAACATCAATTTAGAGCGTTTAACGGATTCAGGGACATCAATCGGATAATCTCCCGTAAAGCAAGCGGAACAAAAAGTCAAGGGGTCTTCTTTAGTCGCATTTAGCATACCTTCCCAACTGAGATAAGCCAAAGAATCGACCCCGATTTGTTCTTGAATTTCCGCGACGGATTTAGTCGCCGCAATTAACTGGTCTTGGCTATCGGTATCAATCCCATAAAAACAGGGATGAGTGACGGGAGGGGATGAAATTCTCATGTGTACTTCAGTCGCACCAGCATCTCGTAAAGCCTTAACAATTTTACGGCTAGTAGTCCCCCTAACAATGGAATCATCAACCATAATTACCCGTTTTCCTTCGAGGACATCTTTAAGGGTATTCAACTTCATTTTAATACCAGACTCTCGCATACTTTGGGTAGGTTGAATAAAGGTGCGACCGACATAACGGTTTTTAATCAATCCTTCCGCATAAGGAATTCCCGACTGTTGAGAAAAGCCGATCGCTGCTGGGATACCAGAATCAGGTACTCCAATGACCATATCAGCATCAACAGAAGATTCAGTCGCCAAAACCCGACCAATTCTCATGCGATAACTATATAAACTTTCTCCTTCGACGACGCTATCAGGACGGGAGAAATAAATCATTTCAAAAATACACAATTTCCGCGCGGGTTTTTGACTCCAATGGAATGATGAAATACCCTGATCGGTAATCCAAACCAATTCTCCCGGTTCAACATCTCGGAGATATTCAGCGCCAATAATATCCAAGGCGCAGGTTTCGGAAGCCAAAACATATCGTTGGGGATTATTTCCCAAAGTTCCAATTACTAAAGGTCTGACTCCGTGTGGGTCTCGGACTCCCATTAAACCTACTGGAGTTCCAATAGCCAAACTATAGGCTCCCTCGCACATTTGAAAAGCGGTAAGACTAGCTTCTAACCAATCTTTACCGCCATTAACTTCGGAAGCGATCGCCAAAGCAATTAATTCGGTGTCGGTAGTGCTGACAAAATCAAACTTTCGTCTACTCATTTCCTCCCGCAATTCAGTAGTATTAACTAAGTTACCGTTATGAGCCACAGCCACGGGTCCCAGTCTAGTTTCGGAAACCGCAGGTTGAGCATTAACGATGCGACTAGATCCCGTAGTAGAATAGCGAGTATGACCTACGGCTAAATCACCTTTTAACTGTTGTAAAATAGACTCATTAAATACTTGGGAAACCAGCCCCATATTTTTATATAAATGCAGATTTTCTCCTTCAAAGGTCGCTATTCCGGCTGACTCCTGACCTCGATGTTGGAGAGCATAAAGCCCAAAATAAGTTAATTTTGCCACATCTTGACCGGGAGCATAAACTCCAAACACACCGCAGGCTTCCTCTGGCTTATCGGGGATTAGATCAGTGTGAAACTGGTCATCGGTCACATCGGACTTATTGGGAATCATAGTAATATTTAGATGTTGACTGAGTTGATAAAAACCGAAAGAGATAGATAATTAATAACTGTCAATTACTAACTATCAGTTATCTCTTATGTCGGTAGTAGTTGCTCTAGCAGATGAGATGCGATCGCGAATAGGCTGATAAATAAATCCCCCAAAGGGAACTTTAAGATAGACGACGTTCGATCGCATAATTATAGCGATCGGCGATTTCCGAGAGATTAACCTCAATTAAACCTGTGTGATCATCAGCTAGAATTTGCAAAGACGAGTCAACTGCAGTAACTGTACCCAAGGGATGCCAAAATTGGCGATCGCTCCCCCAGATTTCTTGCAGATAACCCTCCCAAGCCTGCTGGTGTTGAGTAGGAACCGAAACCAAAATCCTAGCTCCCCCCTCACCAAACAGGATCGTATCCCAGCGTTGCCCAGGATCTGAGGTTAACCCTAGGTTAATGGTAGCCCCCAATCGGTTGCCAATGCAACATTCTGCCAAAGCGATCGCCAATCCTCCCTCGGCGCAATCATGAGCCGAGCGCACCCAACCGTTACCAATTCCCTGGCGACAAACCTTTTGCACCTGAAGCTCCAAGTCAAAATCGACCCGAGGAGGTTTACCCGCCACCAGATTATGTACTACGGCTAAATACTCCGATGCTCCCAGGGTAATATAACCATGATCCTCATCAGCCAACCAATTAGCCACCCCCAACAGATAAATCAAATCCCCTGGTTGTTGCCAACTCTGACCACAAGCTAGAGCCGGATCTGGCAATAATCCCACCATTCCCACCACCGGAGTCGGATATATTCCCTGTGGCTTTCCTTGCGCGTCCAGAGTCTCGTTATACAGAGAAACGTTCCCCCCCGTCACCGGAGTAGAAAACGCCTTACAGCCCTCAGAAATGCCCTTACAGGCTTGTGCCAATTGCCAATAACCAATAGAATTTTCCGGGCTCCCAAAMTTGAGGTTATCCGTCACCGCCACAGGTTCAGCCCCGACACAGCTCAAATTCCGAGCCGCCTCTGCAACCACAGCCTTAGCGCCTTCGTAGGGGTCAAGATAGACATGGCGGTCGTTACAATCAACAGTCGMCGCCACCGCCGGCCAAATTTTACCGGGATTATTGCCAATGGGTTCTTGAGGACGCAACCGCACGACGGCCGCATCAGCCCCCCCCGGCACAATGATGGTATTGTTTTGCACTTGGTGGTCATATTGACGATATACCCAAGACTTAGAGGCGATCGATGGGGTATCTAGCAGATTCAATAAGACCTGATTCCAAGTTACCAGTTGATTTTCTATTTCTATCCCTGATGCTGTGGTGGGGGGTAAACTTTCCGGCGACCACGCCCAGGCGGTTTGGGCATATTCCGGGGGTTCTGACATCAATTCCCGGTGATAAATGGGGGTATTATCAGCTAAAGCTGTGGAGGGGATTTCGGCGGCGGTTTCACCTTTAAATAAAATCCGCACGATCGCTTCTGGAATGACTTTTCCGGCGACGACGGCTTGGAGTCCCCAACGATGGAAAATCTCAATTAATTCTGATTCCCGTCCCTTGTGGACTACAAATAACATTCTCTCCTGGGATTCGGATAATAAATATTCATAAGGAACCATTCCGGTCTCGCGCACGGGGATTAGGTCTAAATCTAGTTCGATACCGACTCCCCCTTTAGCAGCCATTTCGGAGGTGGAACAGGTGATTCCGGCGGCTCCCATGTCCTGGGCGGCGACTACAGCCCCGGTTTTAAAGGCTTCTAAGCAGGCTTCGACTAGGGATTTTTCTAAAAATGGATCTCCTACTTGTACAGCAGGGCGATCGGCTATGGATTCCTCGCTGAGTTCGCTACTCGCAAAACTTGCGCCTCCCATTCCGTCCCTTCCGGTGGTTGAACCTACATAAAGCACTGGGTTACCAATACCAGCGGCACCGGATTTGACTATCTCTGGGGTTTCCATAATCCCGATCGCCATGGCATTAACTAGGGGATTGCCATTATAGTGGGGGTCGAAGTAGACATCTCCCCCGACGGTGGGAACTCCAAAACAGTTACCATAGTTGGAAATTCCGGCGACTACTCCCAGCAAGATTGGCCGCGTCCTGGGGTCTTCTAGGGAACCGAATCGCAGGGCGTTGAGTACGGCGATGGGACGCGCTCCCATGGTGAAAATATCCCGCAAAATTCCCCCGACTCCAGTGGCGGCTCCTTGGAATGGTTCGATCGCACTGGGATGATTATGGGATTCTATTTTGAAGGCTAGGTGGATCCCGTCACCAAAGTCTACTACTCCGGCGTTTTCTCCTGGACCGACGAGAATGCGATCGCCACTGGTGGGAAATTGGCTCAGGAGAGGGCGAGAATTTTTGTAGCAGCAATGTTCACTCCACATTACCCCAAACATCCCTAATTCGGCTTTGTTGGGGTGTCTGCCTAGTCTTTGATAGATTTCCTCATACTCTTGGGGTTTTAAGCCTTCTGAGGCTATTTCTTCGGGGCTAAATGGGGATTCAGCAATAATGGACATAGTGGCGATCGCTCGGTCAGGATAACAACCAAACATCATAAGCCTAAATTACATCATCCATCCATCCCCTG
>NZ_PKGG01000052.1:0-29178 GCF_046480465.1 Arthrospira sp. PCC 8006 | reverse complement strand
TATGCAACCAAGGGGTATAAATCCTCACCAGGCAGTTATTTCGGGCATTGCAGCCCTATTTCATGCCTGAACGTCTCGCACCTCGTTTCTTATTGAAGCATGGACAACTTCCTCCGTTCTCTTCATCATTCCTCACTGTGCAATACCGAAATTCGAGCTGGGTAGGTTGGGTGAAACCCAACATCACTGAGAGATGTTGTTGTTGGGTTCCCATACTCCACCCAACCTACKAAATAGCAACAGCGAGAGGAGTTTATTGCTCANATTGAACAGATGGAGCCACAAGAAGTGGTCTACCTCGATGAAGCTGGCATGAATAGTCAAGACTCGGATTATCCTTATGGTTACTGCGAGGAAGGACAACGCTTCCATACCCTCAAATCAGGGAAGAGGCAGGGCAGGGTGAGCTATATGGCCGCATGGTGTTATCAACAACTCTTARCTCCCTTTACCTTTGAGGGTTGTTGTAATCGGACAGTGTTTGAGTTGTAGTTGGAGTTTATCTTAATTCCAACATTGAAGCCAGGTCAGACTCTAGTATTTGACAATGCAACGTTTCATAAAGGGGGGCGGCAGGCTGAACTGGTGGAGGCAGCTCAATGCCGTTTACTCTATCTTCGGCCTTATTCGCCAGACCTCAACAAGATAGAGAAATGTTGGTCGTGGTTGAAAGCCCGCATTCGCCATTGCACGTGAGCAGTTTGATTCTCTCGATGATGCCATGGATTCCGTTCTCCAAGCTGTGTCCTAACCACCTTGACTAATGCTATAAAAATGTAGCGCTTGAAATTGAGCATATCCAGTCCCGGTCTAAGGGTGGCTCTGACCGGGTTTCTAACCTGACGATGGCTTGCCACTCATGCAATCAAGCCAAAGGCAATGGGGACATTCGAGATTTTTTATCGGGCCAGCCTGATTTACTGAGTCGTCTTCTCAGGCAGGCAAAATCACCCCTTAAAGATGCAGCAGCGGTCAATTCAACTCGATGGGCATTGTTCAATGCTTTGAAAGCAACAGGACTCCCAGTAACCACAGGAACGGGCGGACAAACTAAGTTCAATCGAATTCGGCTCAACCTACCTAAAGCTCATTGGATTGATGCTGCCTGTGTTGGACAAGTCGAATCACTCGAAGTTCTTGCTTCCAAACCGTTGCTGATTTTAGCGAAGGGGCATGGAACCCGTCAGATGTGCGGGACGGATAAGTACGGATTCCCAACTCGTCACCGCTCAAGGAGACAAATTCACAAAGGCTTTCAGGCTGGCGATATCGTTACTGCCACTGTCACGGCAGGGAAGAAAATTGGCTCCTATGTAGGACGGGTTCTCTGCCGTGCTTCCGGCAGTTTCGATATTACCACTGCCTCGGTCAGAGTGGCAGGCATCAGCCACAAATACTGCCAACCAATTCACAGAAAGGATGGTTACACCTATGCTTGAAAGACTGACGGGGACTAAAGTCCCCGTGTCGCGTTTCCTCCCCGGTCTAAAGACACGGCGCTTCCACGCTCCCGAGAGGTCTACGTTAAATTCGGGTACAACTACACGAACAAGTGCGAGTTTAACCGAATCAGTGGTAGTCTGTTGGCGATCGCCAGTTTCGGCTAACCCCCTTACCCTAATGACTACCAGCCCTTATGCAATTAAATTTTCCCATTCGCGTTAACCTTGACCAGGAATTCGCTATAATCTGTGGATATTTTAACCGTTGACCCACAACTCACCCCAAAAACCTTAATTCCATTCTGTGAGGAAATATGAATGAACATACTTGGAATCTCGGCTTACTATCATGACAGTGCAGCCGCTCTCGTGCGGGATGGAGAAATTATCGCCGCCGCCCAAGAGGAGAGATTTTCGCGCAAAAAACACGATGCCAGATTTCCCCAAAACGCCATTCGCTACTGTCTTCAGGAAGCGAATATTACCCTATTCGATGTCGATCGCATCATTTTCTATGATAAACCCTTAGTCAAATTCGAGCGCCTGCTAGAAACCTACATCAGCTATGCTCCCCGTGGGTTTCGGTCTTTTCTAGCCGCCATGCCAATTTGGTTAAAAGAAAAACTTTATCTGAAAACCGTATTAAAAAAAGAACTTTCAGCCATCATGGGGGTCAAAAAAGCCAAACTTCCCCCCCTCATGTTTACCGAGCATCACCAATCCCACGCCGCCTCAGCCTTTTTTCCCAGTCCCTTCCAAAAAGCAGCCGTCATGTGTTTAGACGGTGTAGGGGAATGGGCCACCACTTCCGTATGGTTAGGCGATGGTAATAACCTGACCCCCCTGTGGGAAATCGACTTTCCCCACTCTCTCGGTTTACTGTACTCAGCCTTCACCTACTACACCGGCTTTAAAGTCAACTCTGGCGAATATAAACTCATGGGGTTAGCGCCCTATGGTCAACCTCGCTATGTTGATCGGATTTTAACCCATTTAATCGACCTCAAAGATGATGGCACATTCCGGTTGAATATGAAGTATTTCAACTATGCCACCGGGTTAACCATGACCAACAAGAAATTTGACCAGTTGTTTGACGGACCCCCTCGGAAAGCCGAAGGCCAACTCACTCAACGGGAAATGGATATCGCCGCTTCTATTCAAGTCGTCACAGAGGAAGTAGTGCTGCGCCTAGGTCGGACCGTACAAAAAGAACTCAATGTTGATTATCTCTGTTTAGCTGGCGGAGTCGCCCTCAACTGTGTCGCTAATGGTCGCCTATTGCGAGAAGGTCCCTTTAAGGATATTTGGATACAACCCGCAGCAGGAGACGCAGGAGGCGCATTAGGGGCAGCTTTGGCTGTTTGGTATCAATATTGTGAACAACCCCGCCTGGTGAAGCAGCCAGTCACCATAGAGAACGAAATCGAACTCGAAGCCGCAGCCGGAACAGAAACAGCAGTGGCGACTATAACTCCTCGGGTTATTCCTAGCACCGCCCCCGCTGATATGATGAAAGGCTCCTATTTGGGTCCCTCTTTTAGCAATTCCGATATTCAGGATTATCTCAATTCCATTGATGCTAAATATATGTATTTGGCAGATGTTGAATTGATGCCTARGTTAGCCGAAATTTTGGCTGATGGTAATGTCGTCGGCTGGTTCCAAGGTCGGMTGGAATTTGGGCCGCGTGCTTTGGGTGGAAGGTCAATTATCGGCGACCCTCGTAACACTAAAATGCAGTCCGTCATGAATCTCAAAATTAAATATAGGGAGTCTTTCCGACCCTTTGCGCCTTCCGTTTTAGCCGAGCGTGTCGCTGMTTATTTTGAACACAATACCCACAGTCCTTATATGTTGATGGTCGCTCCCGTTAAGGAGTCTCGCCGGATTCCTATGACCTCCGAACAAGAACAACTTTTTGGGATTGAAAAGCTGAATATTCCCCGGTCGGAAATTCCCGCTATTACCCATGTCGATTATTCGGCACGCATTCAAACTGTACACCCCGAAACTAACCCCCGCTATCACAGTTTAATTAGTCATTTTGAACAACTTACAGGCTGTGGTCTAGTGGTTAATACCTCTTTTAATGTGCGGGGTGAACCCATTGTTTGCGATCCCGAAGATGCCTACCGCTGCTTTATGCGGACGGAGATGGATTATCTGGTTTTGGAAAATTACCTACTCGCCAAAACTGCACAAACTCCCTGGTCAAAAGATGAATCTTGGAAAAATGAGTTTGAGTTAGATTAATCCCTAGGAGCCACTTCTAGTGGCTTCCCTCTGGTAGGATATCTGTTTTTCTCGGTTTTCTGTTCTCTGTTATATAATTAGTTGCAAAAATTCACTATGACTGATCACGATATCCCCAAACTTGATAGAAAAGGCTTGCGGGAATTTGGCTTGACAACGGGTGCAATTTGTGCTGGCTTGTTTGGCTTACTGTTGCCATTAATTTTCCGCCACTGGCCGCCCCCTGCTTGGCCATGGGTGGTTGCGACTATTCTCTGGGTGTGGTCKTTCCTGTCTCCGTCAACTCTTAATCCGATTTATTATACTTGGATGCGGATAGGCTTGGTTTTGGCTGGAATTAATACCCGAATTATTTTGGGGGCTGTGTTTTACGTTATGATTGCACCGATGGGGGCAATTAAGCGTTTATTTGGCTCTGATGCCATGAAACGAGATCTAGATCCTAATGTATCAACCTATCGGGTTCCCAGTCAAGTCCGTTCAAGAGTAAGTATGGAGCGTCCTTTCTAGTGTTTGAAGCAACATTAGATTTTCTGAAAGATTTGTGGGGTTTTCTGCGGGAGCGCAAAAAATATTGGCTGCTACCGTTGATTATTACTATGGTGTTGTTGGGGGCTTTGATTGTCCTTAGTCAAGGGTCGGCGATCGCACCTTTCATTTATACTTTATTTTGATACTGTATTAGCGTCGAAATTGTTGGCAATTGGGGGAAAGAGTAATTTTCTAACCCCCTAATTTCTTGATTTTCCTGACCTGGATTATATGAAAAATCTGCCATTATTTAAACGACCATCAACCCCCATTGAGGAAAAATCCGCTAAACGGGGGGTGGTTAATCGAGAGTTGCTCGGAATTGTCGGCATTAATTTAGCCCTAATTTTACTCATCTTAGAAGTCGTACCTCTCCTGTTTTACCTAGTCACAGAACAGCGGTTTATTTATACTCATAATCGTGATAAAACCGCCACAAATCAACTTCTAGAACAGATAGGGGTGAGGGAACAACCTACCGGAAACAATGATGATAAAAATGCTATAGTCGAGCGTTTTCACCCCTTTTTTGGCTATGTATTAAAACCCGGCTTATTTGCGGATAATCCCTTTGGCTTGCGGGTGAATAACTACGGATTTTTTGGTCTCCATGATTACCCCTTGATCAGACAAAATGATAATCAGTTTATTATTGGTATTTTTGGGGGTTCTGTCGCCGTTGACTTTGCCAATTATGAAGTTACTCATAAGGAATTATCAAATACTTTAATTAAACAACTCAGAACAGTTCCCGAATTAGCCAATAAAGAATTTATTATCTTAAACTTTGCTCATGGGGGTTATAAACAACCTCAACAGTTATTAATTCTCAACTACTTTTTGTCAATTGGTCAGGAATTAGACTTAGTGGTTAATATTGATGGTTTTAATGAAGTTGCATTACCACCATTAAATAATCAAGCATCTGTCCCAGTTTCCATGCCGAGTTTCCAACACATTCAACCCCTAACCGCCTTGGCTAATACTAATATTCCTGTCGTTTTAGCTTTGGCGGAAATGAACGAAACCAGGGAAAAATTAGTCCGTCAAATTCAGAGGTTAGAAAACTGTAAACTCGCCTCTTGTTACGCTTGGAATTCCTATCAAGTTAATCAACTCACTAGAAAATATCAAAGCCAGGTCGCAGCCTTAGATGCCATGCAGATTGAGTTACGCCAAAATGAAGATGATTTAGCCAATAGTTTAATTTCCATACCCCAAAATACCCAGGTTTTACCAGATGACATAGCCTTTGATAAAATGGTAGATATCTGGTTTAACTCTTCCCAAATGATTCATCAAACTTTAGCAAATAAAAATATCCCTTATTTTCATGTAATACAGCCTAATCAGTATCATCCCACCCAAAGAACTTTCACCGCCGAAGAAATTGCCATTTTTGATGATAACCCGTATATAGAAGGAGTTATACAAGGCTATCCTCGGTTACTTGCTAGAGGGGAAGATTTGCCAAATTTTGGGGTTAATGTTATCAATGCTGTGACAGTTTTTGACACCCAACCAGAAACGGTATATAGAGACAGTTGTTGTCACTATACACCCAGAGGTCAAGAAATCTTTACTGAATATATTGGCAATTCCATTGTTAACCGTCTCCAGTCAATAACCCCCTAAGTATTCGGCTATAACTTATATATGAGTTGCTAATGTTTGACAGTTTCGATGATTATCACCTCCTATTAATCTATGATAATGAAACACAAATTTAATCGCAAGCAAATCAAAGAAGTTGGGAAAATCACTTTAATTAACCTATTGTTGTTAGGGTTTTTTGTAGAATTGGGTTCCCTGGGTTTTTATTTAGTCCGCCATAACCAGTTATTTTATACTCGTCAACGACCAAGCATTGAAGAAATGGGTTTGAACCTAGAAGGTATGAGGATGGAAATTTCTATCGTAGAAAGACTACATCCCTATTTCGGATATGCACCTAAACCTGGTCCTGATTTTCGTCCGGGGTTCAAATATAATAACTATGGCTTTATTTCTCCATATAATTATCCCTTTGTGAAAACTAACGAAAATCAATTTATAGTGGGAGTGTTTGGGGGGTCAGTGGCTTCTAACTATTCTATCTATGAGATTCAAAATGGAATTTTAGAAACCAAACTTAGAGAAGTTCCTGGCTTAGAAAACAAAGAATTAATTATTTTATCCTTTGCTACGGGAGGTTATAAACAGCCACAACAGCTTTTGATTTTGAATTATCTGCTGTCTGTGGGTCAAGTGTTTGATATGGTGATTAATATTGATGGGTTTAATGAACTGGCTTTATCTAGTGTTAATAATGAACAAAAACTGGAATTGACAATGCCAAGTGCATCTCATATCCAACCTTTAACTAATTTAGCTAATCAGAGTTTATCTACGAAAGCCTTAGAAAGTTTACTGAAAATTAAGCAAGCTAAACCTCGAATTAATCAGGTTGTTTCTAACTTAAAAAATTGTCGGATGGCATCTTGTTATACTATCAACAATCTGGCTATCCAAGGATTAATTAAAGATTATTACCAGGAGGTTGCACGCTTTCAAAGATATCAACAAATTCCTGATGATGACGGCGGAGAAGGCAGCGTATTTTTATTTTATACTCAAGAGTCAGTTTTACCGGAAGAGAAAGCCTTGGCTAAAATTACTGATACATGGGTGAGAACTTCTACGGTGATGAATCATATTTTATCTGCGAAAAATATTCCCTATTTCCATATTCTGCAACCTAACCAATATCATGCCACTAATAGGGTTTTTAGTAGCGAAGAAAAAGCGATCGCATTTAGTGAGAATACCCCTTACCGCCAGCCTATTGTAGCAGGTTATCCTCTACTATTAAATCGAATTGCTGACTTGGAGGCGGCGGGGGTGACTATTTTTAATGGGGTCAATATTTTTGATGCTGCGCCAGAAATCATGTACATTGATAACTGTTGTCATTATACCCCGGCTGGTGAAAATATCCTTTCGAGTTATGTGGCGGAAAGTATTAAAAATATACTTAATCAACGCCTAAACCCACCAAATCTTAACTTGGCTAATGAACCTCTAACTGACTAACAACAAGGAGGATTGATGATTCCCAATTTACAACCAGAAAATACTATAAATTCCGATTATTTGGGATTCTTGAATCAGTTAGAAAAAACTGGTTTTTTGGGAGAGGTTAAGGGAGATTTTGCTACTCGTTTAGTAATCGCAACTGATAATAGTATTTATCAGATACTTCCCCAGGGAGTAGTTTACCCAAGAAACCATCATGATTTAGTGATTCTGTTTAAACTGGCTAGTCAAACTCCCTATCAAAATATCACCTTTTCTCCCAGGGGAGGGGGAACCGGAACTAATGGTCAATCCTTATCTAAGGGAATCATTATTGATTGTTCTAAGTTTATGAATAACATCTTAGAAATCAATTTAGACGAGGGATGGGTCCGCGTTCAGCCTGGAGTAGTTTTAGACCAACTTAACTCATGTTTAAAGCCTCATGGTGTCTTTTTTGCTCCTTCGGTAGCGCCTAGTAATCGGGCGACTATTGGGGGAATGATTAACACTGATGCTTGTGGGAAGGGGTCGCGAATTTATGGGCGAACCAGTCAACACATTTTGGAGTTAGCCTGGGTGTTACCAGATGGCACTGAAAGCATTTCCACCCCTATGGATACTATAGCATTAAACCGCCTGAAAAAGCAAGGGGGGAGAGTGGGAAATATTTATAATCGTCTGGCTGACCTTCTCACGGAAAACGAAGAGAAAATCAATCAGGTATTTCCTCAACTGACCCGATTTATGACTGGCTATAACTTGGCTAAGGTCTATTCGGAGGATAAACAAACTTTTAACCTGAATTATTTATTAGCAGGGGCGGAGGGAACTTTAGGAGTTATCACGGAAGCCAAACTTAAACTTACCCCAATTCCCCAGGCGAAAAAACTACTGGTTATTCATTATGAAAGTTTTAATTATGCCTTGGAAGGGGCTATGGATTTATTGACCTCGGAACCAGGGGCGATCGAAACTATTGATGAGACGATTCTGAATTTGGCTAAACAGGATGAAATCTATGATGCAGTTAAGGATTTTATCCCGGTATCTGGAACTATAAATTTAGTGGAATTTGTGGGAGAAAGCGAGGCTGAGATTCAACCCAAAATAGACTCAATTCTTGAGAAAATTACAGGGGACAATCAGGGGATAAATGGTTATTATTTAGCAAAAAATAATCAGGAAATTATTAATCTCTGGAAACTTCGTAGTAAGGGGGCGGGACTTCTGGGAAATCAACCGGGAAATCGTAAACCGATACCGTTTATTGAGGATACAGTGGTTCCTCCGGTGCATCTAGCTAAATATATTGGAGAATTGCGGGATTTATTAGCAGAATATAATCTGATTTATGGGATGTATGGTCATGTAGATGTTGGTTGTTTGCATTTGCGTCCGGCTTTGGATTTAAAGGTTCCCGCTGATGCAGAATTAGTCCGCGAATTATCCGATCGCATTGTGGCTTTAGTGCGTGAATATGGGGGAGTATTTTGGGGAGAACATGGTAAAGGTTTTAGGAGTGAATATACACCGGAGTTTTTTGGGGAGGAATTATATCAAGTTTTGCGAGAAGTGAAAACTATCTTTGACCCCAAAAACCGACTAAATCCGGGTAAAATTGTCACGCCTATAGATAGTTTAGATACGGTAGTTAAATTAGATTCACCCATGCGGGGAGAATTTGACCGCCAAGTTAATCCTAGCCAAATTAGTGAATATGAAGGGGCGTTTAACTGTAATGGTAATGGCGCTTGTTTTAACTTCGATCCTGATGATGTGATGTGTCCTTCCTATCGGGTAACTCGCGATCGCATTCATTCCCCAAAAGGGCGATCGAGTTTGTTGCGGGAGTGGCTAAGACTCCTAGAAAATCATGGTGATGAAATTACCGAAACTCCGACAACTTTAATAATGCGCCTCTGGAATACCCTCAAACAATGGCGGGGAGATTATGATTATTCCCAGGAAGTTTATGCAGCTATGAATGGCTGTTTATCCTGTAAAGCCTGCGCTAGTCAATGTCCCATTCATGTGAATATCCCGGACATGAAATCAAAGTTTTTATATCTTTATCATACTCGATATTTGCGACCCTTTAGAGATTATCTAATCGCCCATATAGAAACCCTGTCAAAGTGGCAATCTTTGCATCCAAAAATAGCCAATATATTCAGCCAAAATTCTCTATCAAAAGCGGCGACTAAAACTCTGTTAAATATGGTAGATCCTCCGGTAGTGAGTCATCCCACCCTCCAGGAAGGTTTACGGACGCGCCACCACCCCAAATTTAATCTGGATAGGCTGGCAAATTTAAGTGGGTCGGAAAAGCAATGTAGTGTGATTTTGCTACAGGATGCCTTTACCAGTTTTTATGAATCTTCCCTGGTATTAGCAGTCTATGATTTTCTGCATAAATTAGGATATAATGTTTATATACCCGATTTTTTCCCCAGTGGTAAAACCACCCATGTTAAAGGATTTTTGCGAGAGTTTAAAGCGATCGCTTCCCAAAACTGCCAATGGTTGCAACAATTAAAATCCCTAGAAATTCCCCTAATTGGCATTGAACCTAGTATAGTTTTAACCTATCGGGATGAATACCCGAAAATGCTTGATTTTAGTCAAGCCTTACCAACCATTAACTTACTGCAAGAGTTTCTGATAAAATATGGCGATCGCTTACCCAAACTCAGCGCCAATCAGCCTTATTTCCTGTTCGGACATTGCCAGGAAAAAACTGCCGTTTTAACCTCTCAAAAACAATGGCAACAGCTATTTGAAGCCATGGGATTAGAATTAAATATCATCAATACAAGCTGTTGCGGAATGGCGGGAATATATGGTCATGAAGCCGAACACTATCAGCAATCCCAAGAAATTTATAATAGTAGTTGGGGGCGAATTATCTCAACCATAGATAATCCCGATCAAATCTTAGTCACAGGTTATTCTTGTCGATCGCAAATTCACAGATTTAGTCATTTTACCCCCAATCATCCCATCCAAGCATTACTAAAATTACTGTAAACTCAGAGGTATTGTGGAAATTGATGACCTGGAAAAATACTAAAATGCGCTTAATATCCCTTGATGTATTTAGAGGTATAGCGATCGCCGCCATGATACTGGTGAATAACCCCGGAAGCTGGGGTTATATGTATCCGGTATTGCAACACGCCGAATGGGATGGATGCACTCCCACCGATGTAGTTTTCCCCAGTTTCCTATTAATTGTGGGAGTAGCGATCGCCTTTTCCCTGTCCAAATTTTCCCCAGAACATCGTTTAGGTGGCGACGGAGTACCCCCATCAGTTTATAGTCGAATAGGGCGGCGATGTCTGCTACTGTTTCTCTTGGGGTTAATCCTAAATGGTTTTCCCAACTATGACCTAGCCAATATCCGGATCATGGGAGTATTACAACGAATAGCGATCGCCTATGGACTAAGTGCGATCGCCATTTTAAACCTCTCCCGACGGCAATTGTGGCTAATTTCCATTTTCACCCTCATAGGTTACTGGCTGGCTATGACCATGATTCCCGTACCCGGTTATGGCCCAGGCAACCTATCACCAGAAGGCAACTTAGGCGCATTCATAGACCAGACAATTTTAGGTTCCCATCATTTGTGGCGAGGCGGTCCCTACGACCCAGAAGGATTATTTAGCACCGCACCCGCTACAGTTACCGTAATCATCGGCTATCTTACCGGAGAATGGCTAAAATCCAAACCCCGCAATAGTCTCACCGTCATTAACCTAGTAATGTTTGCCCTCAGTAGCCTGGTGGTCGGCTATTTGTGGGGGATATGGTTTCCCATTAATAAGGCACTGTGGACCAGTTCCTATGTATTAGTGACCGCCGGGTGGGGACTGCTATTATTAGCCTTCTGTTATGGGGTCATAGAAGTTAAAAACTGGCGACGGTGGGGGAAACCTTTTGAAATCATGGGAGTTAATGCCATATTTCTATTTGTGGCTTCCGGCTTACTGGCCAGGATATTAATACGGATCCGGGTAGGTAGCGAACCCGTTAGCCCGAATCTGAAAACCTGGATCTATGAAAATATATTTGTATCCTGGGCTGGATTCCTCAATGGATCGCTGATGTATGCTGTAGCTACAGTCATATTTTGGTGGGCGATCGCCTATATCATGTATAACCGTCGGTGGTTTCTGAAAGTCTAGGCACAGAAAATCGCTACAATAGATCAACAGTATCTATTAACAGTCTTAGCAGCACGTTATGATTCCAACCGTCATCGAACAATCAGGCCGTGGTGAACGCGCCTTTGATATTTACTCCCGACTCCTGCGCGATCGCATCGTGTTTCTAGGAACCCAAGTTAACTCAGATGTTGCTAACTTAATTGTCGCTCAACTGCTATTTTTAGACGCAGAAGACCCCGAAAAAGATATTTATCTATACATCAACTCCCCAGGTGGGGGGGTTAATGCGGGATTAGGCATCTTTGACACCATGAACCATATTCGTCCTGATGTCTGCACCGTCTGTCTGGGACTAGCAGCCAGTATGGGGGCATTTCTCCTCAGCGCCGGGGCTAAAGGAAAGCGTTACAGCCTCCCCCACTCCCGGATTATGATTCACCAACCCCTCGGAGGCGCACAAGGACAAGCTACTGATATTGAAATTCAGGCCAGAGAAATTCTCTATCTGAAACGGCAACTTAACGAAAATCTCGCTAAACACACCAGCCAACCCCTATCCCGTATCGAAGAAGACACAGAAAGGGATTTCTTTATGTCTGCTGAAGATGCGGTTAATTACGGCCTCATCGATCAAGTTATTAGTCGCCGTCCTTCTGCATCTAATCCGGTTGACAGTTAATATAGAACATTGCACAGTCGAAAGCCCCTCTCCCTCTGGGCTCTAATGTAGCGGTGGAGCCCCGCTAGTTCCTCGCCTGCCACCCAGAAGCCCTCTAGGGTTGGGGGTTGGCGGGGGAACTATCAAACATTCTAAATCGATTGTAAATAGTGTAAAAAGTCCAGCAATTCTTCAGAAGTTAACTGGTGGCGCGATCGCTTTCCGTAGGTCTTGAGTAGATGTGTAGAACCCTGTTCCGCTGTCCAACCTAACCTTCGTAACTCAATATTGGTTTTGGCAATATCGTCAGACAGATCATCATTATAGGGAATCTCCAGGGAAACCTTAACAGATGGCGGTTATGGCTGATGAATAATCCTATTTTCTGAGGTTTCTAGTTCATCGCTGGGCAAATGGGGCAGAGAAGCCCCTCGCCCTTTGGTTGAGGGCTGGTTCTGGGTAGTGGTAGCATCAGGTAAAGATTGAGACCCGGCTGGAGGTTTAATATAGGTGGCAGATAGCCACTCATCAGAAGGCATAGCCATCGAGTCAAGCCCCAGAGTTTCGCCGCCAGTGGTGAGTGAGTCCACAGCAGACTGATTTGGTGTACTAGGGACAACGGGAGGCGGTAAAGTATCTGACAATATGGGGAAATCAGCCTGGGGTAAATTCTGCCTGATTTTCTGTAACCCCAAATCCAAACACTTTAGCGATCGCTCTCTGGCTCTATCCTCAGCCAACTCCACAGTTTCAGCCATACCCAGTCCCGATGCCAGAGTTACCCCTGCTACCTGTACCAATACCCGAACAATATATTGATTGTTCTCAATAGCAATTAACTCCAAGATAAGTCCCCCAGTGGGATAGCGGCTTCTAAATTGAGTCAACATAATCTTAGATTAAGGTGATAGCATATAATTAGCTCGAATGTGGTGGCCGACGCAGCCCGTCTGCCCCTGACAACACTTTTCCACCTGTGGGGCATCGTTGTACATCCCCCCCTTAGCATTTTTTTGTAAGGTTGCCGAGCGCTCTTAACTCAAATTGTATCACTGTCTTTCTGGGGTGATTCGTCTTGGCATGGTGGGAAAAAGTGAGTCCTGGAAAAGTGGCTGAAACTAACAAAGGCAGAAGTTGCGTTAGAACCACCCATAGCCATCGACATCACATCACGAAGGAAAATCGCTACATGGAATTTTCAATCGCTACACTGTTAGCCAACTTCACAGAGGATAAATCTGTAGCCCCCAAGGCCCTAGAAAAAAAACTGACCTCTGATGAAGAGAGTCTGCGAAAATTTCAGATCGCCATTGATGCCCTAGAGCGCATCGGCATTTTGGAAAAAGATAAGGGCCGCTATCGTCGCATAGAACAGGAGAGTATTGTAGAAGCCAAATTGCGATGTTCCAGCAAAGGCTTCTGCTTTGCGATTCAAGACGCGGAAAGTGCCGAGGATGTCTACATCCGGGAAAGTCACCTGAGTACCGCCTGGAATGGCGATCGCGTCCTGGTGAGAATTATTAAAGAAGGCTCCCGTCGTCGTTCCCCCGAAGGAGAAGTCTACCTAATCCTAGAACGAGCTAACCCCTCGGTACTCGCTCGCGTCAAGCAAACCCAAAAAGGATATCGCGCGGTTCCCTTAGATGACCGATTGCTGTTTGAAATGAATCTGGTTAACCCCCCAGAGGAACTCGTTGATGCTGTCGATCACCTAGTTCATGTCGAAGTAGTGCGCTATCCCTTGGGTATTCATCGCCCTGTTGGTAGGGTGGTACAAGTTCTGGGTTCTGATGCTGAGGAAGCAGAAGACCTAGATATTGTCTGTTGTAAACATGATTTACCCCGGTCCTTTCCCAAAACTGTACTACAGGAAACCGAAATCCTCCTAGCTGCTAGTGCTACCCTCAAAAAGAGCGACCTGGAAAATAGACTGGATCTGCGCGACGAGCCCACTCTTTCCTTTAGCCCCGATTTGGGCAATCCTGAATTTTCAGTCCTCAAGCCAGAAGACGAACCCGCTCAATATACCATTGACCACGCCCTCAGCCTGAAAGAAACCGATTCGGGGAACTGGAAATTAGCCATTCATATCGCCGATAGCTCCCATTATATTCAACCAGACACCGCTTTAGATCGCGAAGCCAGGCGGCGAGGTATCGGCATTTACTTGGCTGATAAATATATCCCTATTCTTCCGGCTTCCCTTAGCTGCGATCGCATTTCTTTAGTTCCCGGAGAAGATCGCCTCGCTTTATCCATCATGATTGAACTAGGTCCGACTGGAAAAATCCTAGAATATGAAATTCAGCCTAGTATCGTCCGCGTTGACCGACAAATAACATATCAGGAAGCCCAAAGCATTCTTGATGGCGAATCTTCCGAAGATAATCGCATTATAGAAGACCTCCTAGAAGTCAGTCGCGCCATTCGACAAATGCGGGAGTTGCGCGGTGGTTTTGAAATGAACCTTCCTGATACCCATTGTCATTTTAATGATGAAGGGGAACTTGGGCCCATGATTTCTGGCACTAAATTAGTGTCTCAGGCCATGGTATCCGAGTTGATTATTTTAGCTAATCAGGTAGTCGCCAGCCACTTGCAATCTCTTGGGGTTCCCGCTATCTATCGCGTTCAAGGCTCCCCAGACCCCGCTGATGTCGCTGAATTGGTCAAGTTGTCGATTCATCTCGGTTGTGAACTTGATATTGATGATGAAGCCGAAATTCAACCCCAAGATTTTCAAGCATTTACCCAAGCCATTAAAAACACTCGAGCCGAGAGGGTATTAACTTATCTGCTTGAAGATAGTCTCAAGCCTACTGTTTATAGTACAGTTCCTAAACTGCATTTTGGCTTGGCATTACCCGCCTATACTCACTGTACCTCACCCATTTCTCGCTATTGTGACCTGCAAATTTGTCGGGTTCTCAAAGCCGTATTTGAGGAAGGACGCGATCGCCGTTCCAGTCGTTCTAAAGAACCAGTTAACCTCCATCATTCCTCATCAGAGGGTAAAATTTCCTGGAATGTCTTACCTCCAGAGTTACAACATGATCTCGAAACCCAGTTAACTCAACTCGTCGTTCACCTCAGCGAAAGGGAAAGCGTGGCGGCTGATGCTGAGGAAGACCTAGAGGGACTCAAAAAAACTGGGTTTATGAAAGAACGCACAGGTCAAACTTTTGTAGGTTTGATTACTGGGGTTCAGTCCTATGGCTTTTTTGTCGAGATTGAACTAGAGTCTCCTGGGGGTTCAACTCTCAGGGTAGAAGGGTTAGTTCATGTGTCTTCCCTTAAAGATGACTGGTACGAATACCGTTCCCGTCAGCAAACCTTAGTCGGTCGCAAAAACCGCAATCAGTACCGTCTTGGCGATAATGTGGAAGTTCAGGTCAAGAGTGTAGACTACTACCGTCAACAAATCGATTTGGTTGCTGTTGGTGGCGGTAGCGAAGCTATTGATGAACACGAGGATAGCTTTTAACTTCCCTATTTCCGTGGGGTGCGTCAGACCAGAAAATGCCGATAAAAACCGATAATTTTAGGCTGACGCACCATCAGACTCTGGTTTTGGGGGCGGGTTAATTAAGCTGACTGGTGCCAAGTCTAATTAACTCCCGAACCCGCCCCTACATGATGTCGCTATCTGCTATTGAATTATTTTGAAGGTGAAATAATTGGGCTTAGACTCGTTTCGGGGGCGGGTTAATTAAGCTGACTGGTGTCAAGTCTAATTAACTCCCGAACCCGCCCCTACATGATGTCGCCCCTATTTCCGTRGGGTGCGTCAGACCAGAAAATGCCGATAAAAACCGATAATTTTAGGCTGACGCACCATCAGACTCTGGTTTTGGGGGCGGGTTAATTAAGCTGACTGGTGCCAAGTCTAATTAACTCCCGAACCCGCCCCTACATGATGTCGCCCTCTCCCAGGGGTAGAGGGAGGAATAATTATCAATTATCTATTGTCCATTATGGGGTGGTGGCTATCAGTCCTAGGTGATGTTATTATTAATAGACTACTCCTAGGCTGATCACTAAAGAAGGAGCGGGGTGTTGATATTTGGGCTCTGAAGTAGACAGATTTTATGAACTTATCTCTGCAAAAAAAAGTCTTGTTTGGCTTTGTGATTTCTTCTGTTTTACTACTGATAGTTACTTACAGTGGCTATCAAACTTCTAAGCAATTGGCTAATCTGAAAGAATGGGAAATACATACTAAGCAAGTATTAAGATTTTTGGAGGAAATTTCGACAGATTTATCAGATGCAGAAACCGGTCAAAGGGGTTTTTTGCTAACCCTAGAACCAGAATATTTAGAACCTTATAATCAGGCAGTTAAAGAGATTGATCAAGATTTATCCGTTCTCATATCTTTGACCAGAGATAATCCGACTCAGCAAAAACATCTTGATGATTTATCCACATTAATTTCCCAAAAATTAGAGGAACTTCAAATGACAATTGAACTGGCTAAATCTGGGAATACTCAAACAGCAATTGAATTGGTTAAAACCCATCATGGCAAAAATTTAATGAATGAAATCAGGCAGGTTTTAGACACCATGAAAGATGAGGAAGAAAGATTGTTTGAGATTCGGTCAGATGCTACGGATGAATTAATTAAAAATACTTTCTTGGTCTTCGGTATAGGAATAGTTTTTGATTTAGGATTACTGTCCGCTCTTTATTTGGTAATATATCGGGAAATTCATCATAAACAAATCGCTCAACAACAGTTAATTTCCTTAAACAAAGCTGCTTTTAGATTTGTGCCACAAGAGTTAATTAAAATTTTAAATAAAGATAGTATAATCGATGTTAATTTGGGGGACTATACCGAACAAGAAATGTCTATAATGTTTTCAGATATTCGTGACTTTACATCCATAAGTGAACGGATTTCTCCCCAAGATAATTTTAATTTAATTAATGCTTATCTTTCCCGTATGGCACCATTAATTAATGAACATTATGGATTTATTGATAAATATATTGGTGATGGTATTATGGCGCTTTTTGGTCGGAGTCCAGATGATGCTGTACAAGCTGCTATTTCTATGTTATCAAGTTTAAAGGAATATAATAAACTGCGAAATGAGTCTGGCTATATTCCCCTAAAAATAGGCATAGGAATTAATACGGGAAGATTGATATTAGGAACAGTAGGATACCATAATCATATCGAAGGTACTGTGATTAGTGATGCTGTTAATTTGGCTTCCCGAATTGAGCAACTAACTAAAGTTTATCGAGTTCCTTTATTGATATCAGAGTCTACATTTGTGAAGCTCAAACATCCCCATAACTATGGGATTCGTTTGGTTGATAAAGTTCAGGTTAAAGGGAGGTCAGAAATTGTGAAAGTTTACGAGGTTTTTAATCATGATTTCTTCCCGGAATTATCAGCCAAACTATCTAATTTATCAGTATTTTCGGAAGGGGTTTCACTCTATCATCAGCAAAATTTTCAGGAGGCTTTTAAGGCTTTTCAAGACTGTTATCATCAAAATCCCAATGATTCGGTTGTCCAAGTTTATTTGCGGCGTTTAAAAGGTGATTTATTAAGGTGAAATAATTTTCATCATAAGATTACCACTTTTTTGGAAATGGTAGGGGACTGATTGAATTTCGACAGCATATTTTAAAGCTGTTAATTGCTGAATTAATCTTGGTAAAAATCTGGGAGTATCTCCCCCAATACTAACTAGGGGAAACAGAAGAACCATACTGGCTACCCGGCATAATTCTAGAATAGCATCTCGATGGAACTGTTGGGAAAGTCGATCGCTATAGGAAAAGAGAAAATGAGCCGATAAAGCTCGGTCAAACTGACGGTCAGCAAAAGGCAAATGCGGCAGTTCTGCGTCGATATAACGCCCGGTTTGTCGTCCTTGGGCAAAATCCGCCAAAAACTCATTCATCGCTTCTTGGCGGACCTGTGCGAGGTGTTCTGGGGATTTTATTTGATGCCAGATGTAGTCTTCCCGGTTAGCTTCTACCTGTTGGATAACCATAGGCAAAACCAATTGAATGCGATCGCTAATTTGGGCAGAGGAAAACCGATAAAGAGGGTCACAGGAAGCCACAGAATAACCCCGACGGGTCATCACCGCATTAAAACTCGCCGGACCCCCAGCACAGTCCAAATAAGAGTAGTGCAAATCATCCTCACTCAGAGCAAACATTTGCAAATACTCATCAAAACTGCGTCCCCAAGGAATCACTTGATCAACCGTAAATCCCATAATTTTGCCTAGTTCCCAAAACTCCTAAATCATGACACCCCAAACACCCACCTTGTCGCATTTCCGATAGTTAGAGAATCGTCGGGCGTGGCGGTAGTGCTTGGGAAAATGCCACAAAAAAACAGGGGTGAGGCTGAGAAATTACAGATCACCCCTGTCAGATAATCTAGGCAACGTTTTCGTTACTTTCGTTGGCCACCCGTTCCTTAAAGGCTTTCCCAGCTGAGAAAGCTGGAACAGTAGTAGCAGGAATAGTCATCGGTTGTCCAGTGCTAGGGTTACGGCCCTCACGAGCCTTGCGGTGGCGAGCCTCAAAAGAACCAAAGCCCACCAGAGTGACCTTTTCCCCATCAGCTACAGCATCCATGATGCACTCACAGATAGCCGAAATAATCGCATCTGCTTGTTTTTTGGTAACACCCGCCTTGATAGATGTTTCCTGAACCAACTGCTCTTTATTCATCGAAATACCTCCAGAATCATTTTCAGTGGGTGATTTTGCCCTAATTATGGCTGTTCTAACACAGACTTATCAGAGATTGACAAGTATATACCTTAAAATTCTCTGTAGTTTCACCCAGAAAGCACTAGAGAATGGTTTTTTCGTTGCACTGAGCCGAAAACACTACCATCAGGTTTAGCCGGTAGGTCTTCGGCACAGATTGGCATTTCCACGGTCAGGATACAGCATACAACAGCATTAAGGGCAATTTTAACCATCACCCCAGGCGAGATTACTCAATTCCCTCAATGCGGTCTTCAACCTCTTGGTATAACTCCCGGAGGCGATCGAGATTTTCTTCGCTAGTTTCCCAATAGCCCCGGCCATTAACCTCCAGCAGAGTTGTCACCATTTTACGGAAAGAGTGGGGGTTAAGATTCATCAGACGTTGCTGCATGGCCTCGTCCTTGATAAAGGTTTCGTTAGTTTCCTCATAAACCCAATTATCCACAGCCCCAGCGGTGGCACTCCATCCCATTGTATTAACCAGACGCTTAGACAACTCTCGCACACCCTCATAACCATGAGAAAGCATCCCCTCATACCATTTAGGGTTGAGCATCTTCGTCCGTGCGTCTAGGCGCACAGTTTCCGAGAGAGTCCGCACTTGAGCGTTAGCGGTAGTTGTATCGGCGATATAGGAAGCCGGTTGTTTCCCGTCTTTACGCAAGCTGGCGATGGTTTTGGTGGGGTCAGAGTCGAAATAGTGGGAAACGTCAGTTAAGCTAATTTCCGAAGAATCCAAGTTTTGGAATGTGGCATCAGCAGTTTTTAGGGAAGCCTCAAACATCTGACGGTTATCACCCATCATCCCCGGATTATCGGAATTAAAGGCAAAAGACTTGCGGTTTAAATACATTTCCTGCAATTCTGCCTCACTTTCCCAGGTGCTATTTTCCACAGCCAGGTTAACATTAGCGGCATAGGAACCGGAAGCATTAGAGAAAACACGGGTAGCAGCCTGTCGGAGGTTGATACCTAGCTCGGCGGCTTGTTGTAGGGCGTGTTTGCGAACAAAGTTCATTTCCAGGGGTTCATCGGCTTCGGCGGCCATTTTAATGGCTTTATCGAGCAGATTCATTTGGTTGATGAACAGGTCGCGGAACACTCCCGAACAGTTAATCACTACGTCAATGCGAGGGCGGCCCAATTCTTCAAGGGGGATTAACTCCAACTTGTTGACGCGACCCAAAGCATCGGGAACTGGTTTAGCCCCGACCATCCACATAACCTGGGCTAAGGATTCGCCATAGGTTTTGATATTATCAGTTCCCCAGAGAACAACTGCAATGGTTTCTGGGTACTGACCGCCGTTTTCCATTTTTTGCCGCTCTAGGAGTCGGTCTACGACGATTTGAGCGGATTTAACTGCGGCTACGGTGGGGATAGACTGAGGGTCGAGGGCGTGCATATTCTTCCCAGTGGGGAGAACGTCGGGATTGCGAATGGGGTCGCCGCCAGGTCCGGGAAGGATATATTCCCCTTCCAAAGCGCGCAGCAAGGCTCCTAATTCGTTATCGGCGCAAACCTGTTTTAAGCAAAATTCCAGATACTCAAACAGGGGTTTCATGGGTTCGGGGTCGATCTGGGTGTAGCCTAAGTCGTGTAAGGCTTGTAACCAGGGTTCTTTTTTACCCATGTTAAAGAAGTTGAGTTGGGAGATTTTGGAAACTCGGCCCTCTGCGTCGGTTTGTTCTTGAACTAAAGCAGCGATCGCCGCACGGGTAGCATTTGTGATGTGCTGCAACAGGTCAACGTCGGCGAGAATGCCTTGGTTGCTGTTGCGGTAGAGTTCCTCAATATCCCGATTGATGCTATTGGCGATAATCCGAGGTAGACTGACGATCCCTTCTTCTTCGCGGTCTAAGCTGGCAATATTGACCAAGGTGGCGATCGCCTCTTCAGCGCTCGGAGGCTTACCAATAACGTGCAACCCACAAGGAAGCAGGCGAGACTCAATTTCCATCAGTTTCCGGTAAACCTGTCCCACCACATTATCGCGTTCTTCCTGGGTCAGTTCGCCTGGGTCTTGTTCCGGGAGAGCCACATCCTGATCCAAGTTCACCATACGGGATTTTTCGATAATGGTGCTGACAATTTGCACACCGCGACCACTATCTTTAAGAGTTTGGTAAGACCCAATCAACTCGTTAAGTTCCTGCAAACCCTTATAGAGTCCCGCATTTTCCGCCGCCGGAGTCAGATAAGAGATAGTTTCCGCATAGCTACGGCGTTTAGCAATAGTCGCCTCACTGGGGTTATTAGCCGCGTAATAGTACAGGTTAGGAATAGTACCAATCAGGTTATCCGGGTAACATTCCCCAGACATTCCCATCTGTTTTCCAGGCATAAATTCTAGGGAACCGTGGGTCCCAAAGTGCAGCACAGCATCCGCGCCCCATACCTGTTCTAGGTAGGTGTAGTAAGCCGCGAAACCGTGGTGAGGACTCGCCGACCGGGAGAACAGCAAACGCATGGGGTCCCCTTCATAGCCGAAGGTCGGTTGTACCCCGATAAACAGATTTCCGAAGGATTTTCCGTAAACTAACAGATTCTCCCCATCCGTGTTCAGGTGTCCCGGAGGTGGTCCCCAGTTTTCGTGCAGACGTTCCGAGTAGGGAGTCAATCGCTCATATTGTTCTACCGACATTTTATAGGCGATATTCAGTTCTGGGCTTTGATATTGAGCAGTAGCATCATGGATGACCTGCTGCATTAAAGCACTGGGAGACTCTGGGATTTCGGGGATATCATAACCGTTATTTTTTAAGGCTCTCATCACCTCGTAGATAGAACCGAATACGTCCAAATAGGCGGCGGTTCCGACGTTCCCTTTATCGGGGGGGAAACTGAAAATGGTAATGGCGACTTTTTTATCAAGTTTTGGTTTTTTCCGCAGGTTAGCCCATTTCAGCGCCCGCTGACAGATGGCTTCGATGCGGTCTTGGAGGGCGATCGCCTTTCCGGTGGCTCCGTCCCTTCCCGACACAATAATTGGCTCAATAGCCCCATCCAATTCCGGGATAGCAATTTGTAGGGCGACTTGGATCGGATGCAATCCTAATTCGCTTTCTTCCCATTCTTCCGTAGTTTGGAATACCAGGGGTAGGGCTACCATATAGGGACGGTTGAGCCGTTTTAGGGAGTCGATCGCTTTCGGGTGGTCTTGGCGAGCCGGACCTCCCACCAACGCGAACCCAGTCAGGGAAACCACGATATCAACCAGAGGTTGAGCCGGAATGCCTTTGGGTGGCGTATCCCAGAAGTAGGTATCTACAGGCTTGGAAAAGTCCAGACCCCCCGCAAATACTGCCACCACTCGCGCCCCCATAGCTTCCAGTTCCTGCACCATTGCCACATAATGGGCATCATCTCCCGTGACTAGGTGGGTACGTTGCAGCACCAAGCCCACACAGGGCGCTAGGGGGTCTTTGGTGTCCTCTGGGATATCTTCGCGCCCGTTATACCAATTCAGATAGTCATTGACATCCTCGAACATTTTGGGAGCCAGGGGATGCCAAATTCCCATATCGGGATAGGTGACAGGTTCGGCAAAGTGCAGTTTTTCTTGGCCCTTAAAAACATATTTCTCTGCCAACATGAGCAGGAAGTTTTCCAGGTTTTCTGGAGAACCACCCAGCCAATATTGGAAACTCAGCATAAAGTTCCGCGCGTCCTGAGCCTTATCAATAGGCATATATTTCAGGACTTTGGGGAGGGTTTGCAGAAGTTTCAGCATTCCGTCCTGGAAGGAGGAACCGGATTTTTCCTTCCGTTTTTTCATGAACTGGGCGATCGCACTTTTGCTCTGTCCCAGTTGTGCCATGGAGAAGCTGCCCATTTTGTTCAGGCGCATTACCTGTGGCATGGAAGGGAACACCACCGCCACATCCAAGCGATCGCGGTAGGGAGTTACCGCTTCCACTACTTTATCAGCTAAATCTTCGATAAAGATTAATGAGGCGATGAAAACATTGGCCTCGGCTAGGTCTTTTTTCAGGTTTTCGTAATTTTCCGGGTCCCGCAGTTCCTCGATCAGATAACCACTGATCTCGATCGCCAAGTTCGGGTTTTTTTCATTTATAGCCCGCACTGCTGCTGACAAAGCGCTCTGGTACTGGGCCTCTAGCACGATATAGACGACTTTTAAACGTGATCGTCCGTTGAGGGAATCAGGTTTAATGTGTCTAACGGTAGGCTTGACGTAGGTAAACATATTTAGTGTTCGTTCCTCGGTGTTCTGCTCTAAAGCTGTCTGGATAGGTAGACTATTGTGGATCAGCGATCGATCCCGTCAACATTTGGCAACGTCCTACATGGGATGCCGTCCCGCTAGGAGACAACCCTGATGACTTCACCATTGAGTATTATTACCAGAAAATGAGCCAAAGTGGTTAGTGGAAGCCACTTTTTGACACAATTCGACAAAATTTTGGCCAATCTTTGCAACAAAGATTTATAAATTGCCCAGTTAACAGTCTTGATTATATACACAAGTGTTAAATTTTATGATCTAGGATAAAGTTTTCTATATAAAGTTTGACACCTCTTATGACTGTACCAAGAACTATTTGTCTGGGCTTCTTAGCAGTAATTGCGATCGGCACATTCTTATTATGGATGGATGATACCATTTATCACAGTAGTTTTGGCAATCCTATTACCGCACTATTTCTCGCCACTTCTGCCGTCTGTGTCACGGGTTTATCAGTTGTTGATGTTAGCAATTTTTATTCCTTTTGGGGGCATTTTTGTTTACTTAGCTTAGTGGAAATTGGAGCCTTGGGCTACATGACCGCCAACACCATGCTTCTGCTATTAATTGGCAGAAAATTTGGACTCCGAGATAAATTAGCACTCCAAAAATCTTTGGATACCGCCGGAATCGCTGGAGTCATGCCACTGCTCAGATCTATTATAGCGACCATGGCCTTATTTCAAATTGCCGGAGTTATCTTATTAATGATTGTTTTTCTTCCGGATTATGGCTTAAAAAATAGTCTGTGGCTGGCTATATTTCATAGTGTAAATGGCTTTAATAATGCCGGATTTAGCTTATTGGAAGAGAGCTTAGTTGATTATGTATCCTCTCCCATCGTCAATATAACAATGAGTATTTTAATTATTTTTGGTGGTTTAGGATATCAAGTAATCATGGAACTTTTTTTGTGGATTAAAACTACATTAAATAAAGAACCAATGCGTCGGGATTTTTCTCTACACTTTAAAGTCGTCACCAGTACCACTATAATTCTGCTATTTTCCGGGTCTTTCCTCTTTTTTATCACCGAATTTAATAATCCTCAAACCTTGCAGAGTTTAACCATATTTGGCAAAATGCAAGCAGCCTGGTTTCAATCTGTCACCAGCAGAACCGCTGGATTTAACACCATATCTATAGGAGATATGACATATTCATCAATTTTGATTACTATGATCCTAATGTTTATTGGTGCTAGTCCAGGAAGTACAGGAGGCGGCTTAAAAACCACTACATCAAGAATATTGGTAAACTGCACAAAAGCAGCCCTACAAGGTCGAGATGAAGTCTTATGTTATCAGCGCAAAATTCCCTCCCCTTTGATTTTAAAAGCCGTCGGAGTTTTGGTCGGTTCCATTACTGTGGTTTGTGTAGCCACATTATTAATTGTGATTATGCAACCAGAATTAGGATTTGGTAGCATCTTTTTTGAAATTGTCTCAGCCTTTGGAACCGTAGGTCTGTCTACTGGCATCACTGGAGATTTTTCCATGCTGAGTCGATTAATTATTATTGCCACCATGTATATTGGTCGGGTGGGAGTATTATTGCTAATGTCTGCGGTTTTGGGCGATCCTCAACCCTCATCAATTGATTATCCAGAAGAAAACCTATTGGTGGGTTAACTATTGATTCTCTACCAGGTAAACTATAGAAATGGTAAAATAAAAAGATTATTCTTTCCATAGGATTGTTAGGACATCATGAATCTTTCATCTCTTAACTTTTTTCGGAATTTACGCGCCGAAAAACAACAATTTGCAGTCATTGGCTTGGGTCGCTTTGGACAGGCTGTTTGTTCGACTCTCAATGCTTCAGGCTATGAAGTTCTCGCCGTTGATAATGATGAAAAAAGGGTAAATGCGGCTTTAACCGATCGCATTGCTACCCATGCTTTACTATTAGACTCAACCGAAATGTCAGCCTTGCGAGAGGCGGGAATATTTGAACTAGACACCGTAATTGTCGCTGTCGGGAGTTTCCTGGCTGAAAGTATTACCACCACCCTTAACCTCAAAGAAGCCGGGGTGGCGAATGTCGTGGCTAAGGCTTCCTCGGAAACCCATGTTAAATTGTTAAAAAAAGTAGGGGCGGATCTAGTTGTGTTCCCCGAAAGACAAATGGGACAGGAGTTGGCGCGACTACTCACGAAGCCTAGACTGGTGGATCAGTTTGAACTAGACCCGGATCATAGTATTGTAGAAATGGTGGTTCCTGATGATTTTGATGGTAAAACGATCGCTCAATTAGAACTCCGTAGCAAATACGGTTTGAACCTATTGGCTATACGCACGGAAAATCAAACACTAGAAATAAATCCCCTACCTAACAAACGTTTAAAGAAGGGGACTATTATGGTGGTTTTGGGGTCAAACCAGGATATTAACCGACTTCCAGTTTAAGGGAATTATTCCCTACCAGGATTGGACTGGGGAATGATTTTCCCTAAACTCAGATCATCTAAATCAATTCCCTGAGACCCTCGTTGCTCTAATTGATCTAATACACGGGTGAACTGAAACCATACCGAACCCGCCATCATTATGGTGACGGGAACGGATAAGGCGTAAGCCACACGGCTAGAAATTGCAAATATCTGTAAACAGGAAGCTAGGAAAACACAAATCCCTACTGCGGAAGCTAAATAGGGGGCGAGCATCCTAAATCCCCGTAATTGGGCGATCGCACGACTAGATTTATTAACTTTCCAGTCCTTTACCAGTTGCTTGAGGGTCGCCACAAAGGGAATACAGCAGATAATACCAACCCATAAGCCAGCAGCTAACAGAAAATACGGCGGATCGTACATTATGATAATTCCATCGAATTGCTTGATATAGCAATCCTAAATGATTTGTCACCCAATAGGCGATCGATTTGTCAACCGCATACACCACACCAATCAACACCCCAGAACTCATCATTACTGAGAACTTCAGAGTCTGGGATGTTTGACCAAATATGCAAAAACCTAAGCCTCAACCGGAGACTTAGGAATTGCTGGCTTGAGCAGATAGCATCTGTTTTAGCTTTTCTAATTCATTCGCCCAGCGAGGGTCAGGCTGAATGGACTCGGGGTTACTACTAGAATTGGCGTTAGAAGACCCTTGTTGATTCCGATTAGATTTTTTCTTCTTACCACCACCACTTTTTGTGGGTGCAGAAGTTGGGCTAGAAGTGGGAGACTGGTTAACAGCACCAGGCGTAGCTGTAGCTGTAGCCGTAGCCGTAGCCGTAGCCGTAGCACCATCAGAACCACGACCCTCTTCAGACTCTGGTTTGTTTTTCTTACGAGGTTGCGCCCTTTCAATTTTTAGCGCATTGTCCCCGAACATAAAGCCGTTGTACTTCTCAACGATTTGATCTGCTAAATCATCACTTTGGACGGTGACAAACCCGAAACCACGACATTTTCCAGTCTTGCGATCGGTTATTACTTTAGCCGAAATCGTGTCGCCTTCCTCTGCAAATACAGCTTGCAATTCTTTGCGATCGAGTTCTTTGGGTAAATTACCAACATACAATCTAACGGACATTAGTGATACCTCCAGTAGGAAAAATTTGATATTTGAGTTGAAAAATCCTGTTGAGTTCAGACCACGTTAATAAATCATCATGATTAAACTCAGCCTTGACTTGACTTAAAAGACAAATTGGTGTTACTTCCAGCCTTAACTCATTGAGTATGATCATTGGCTTCAATATATAAATGAGTTTCTTGGCTGGCTGGGATTAGCAGCCTCAAATATCCAAAAGATTGAGATTGATTTGAACGGTCGAGTGAAATTTGAGTCATGCTTCAAAAATATCTGCTATAGCTGTTCCTATCACTTTTGTCAATAGGTTTTAAGTTTAGGGTTTCTATAGCTGCGATCGCAGTAACTAATGTCAAAGGAATTCAACTTCAAACCTGTTAAATGCTTCTTTAAGTTTAGTATGTTTTGGGGAAACAAAATCACAAATTTTATGGAACGACTAACTTGTTTGGCAACCTTTGCAGTCAGATCACTGCCGCAACTGATGATCTACATAGACTTTTGCCATTGCTAAGACCACAGTAGTAGCAGACCATCTTTAAACATATCACAGATATCGCCTATATTCACGATGTTAACAAATGTAACACTGTTTGGGACAAAATGCAAACTTGAGATATTAGAAATTCTAATGTTAATTGTATTTAAAGTCTACCGCTGGAAATGATACTAGCTCCCCAAAAGGCTAGTGATCCGGCTAGAATGACTGACCACAAGGGATGTCCGCCATACATACGGCGACGATCTGCCAGATTTTCCAGTTTTTCTATATCAATCCAGGGAGTAGCCCCCCGTCGCCACCATCCAGTTATTTTAACGAAATTACCAATTAAGTCGGTGGGATGGATAGATTTGGGCCAGAAGTTAGCCACAGGTGTCCACTGGGGGATATAGTGGAGGGGAACTATACCGGTGGCGGTTTTTAACAGGAGCTGTTGACCCATGATATTACTAATTCCCGACCGTCCGATTAACTGACCTTCTATACAAATGGGTTTGTTGTCGATGGGGATACTGTCGGGATTACAGTATAAATCGCGGAGATTGGGATTGTGAATGATGGCGGCGGGTTTAATGTCTGGGAAAAAGTGATTATTTCTCCAAAATATGCCTAAACTGATACCAATGGGAACACAACCCCACAAAATAGCCCTATCCCCAAATAACCATTCTAGTTGCCAAATCCCTAGCTTGCCGAAAATTGCCCCGAATAGCCAGATTAGCAACCCGATCGCTAATCCGATCGCTAATCCTAAATAAGGGGCGGCTTGCATTAAAAGTTTAGCGCGATCGCCTCGGGAATCAGACACGGGCTTAACTTCGAGGTTTAACTGAGTTTCTATTTGCCAAAATTTGCCATAACTGTTGAGAATCAGTAGGCGATCGCCTAATAGGGGATGAGAATTGCTCATCTGTAACCAGTAGCGATCGGGATTTCTCAGATCCCATGTTAATAGGGATTCAATGTCGCCGCCGTGGTTAAGCCCGATAAGTTGACTCTGGGGGGAAGCCACTAATATACTACCGAGAGTCATCCCCTGGGTAGGTGCGATCGGGGTTAATAAGTCAAACCCTTCTAATAAAAAGGTAGTATTGTCTAACTGGGGTGATGTCTGTGAGATACCAATAGCCATTTTTAGCAGCGCCCTGGTTAAGCCATTGGGATTTCCGGTTAAATTACAACAGATGCGATCGCTATAATAAACCCGCCGCCTCGAAATCCACAAAGCTGGAAACCGAAGAATCTGATAAACTCCATAAGCCAATACGGAAACCGGGAAAGCTATCACCCGCAGAATGTAGGTGGCTGGTTTTAATATAGATAGGGCTACATCAGGAATTAATGGGGGTTCCGACCTAACTCGCTGAAAACACCATTGCGCGCCGATAGCCGAATATTGATAAATCAAGTAGGGAATTTGCACTAATAGGGTAATAAACGACATCACCATAAAATCCCAATTTCCCACACTGGCGATTTCTCTGGCGTAAATGGTAGCTATTTCGTCAGGGGTTAGGGTATCGAGTAAACCCTGGCTAACCACAATCCGCACAAATCTTGGCCAGCATCCTAATGTCATGGCGATCGGGGTAGCCGTTGGTAACACTCGCAGCGCCGGAAATTTCCAATTTCGCGCTTTACAGTAGTTTTGTAGGACGCGACCTGCTTCTGGAGACAATGATAATAATTTCGTCCGGGGGAGGGTTTGTTGACCGTAACAGATTTTTAGCAACCCGTCCCATAGCCAGGGGGAGACTATAAATAATAGTCCTAAAGTCCAGTACAGCCATTGGTTAGGATTGCGGTATAGCCATTGAATGGGTCGGACAACGGGTAGGGAGATCAGGATATTATTGGCGTTTCTGAACAAAAATTCCACGAGGCGAGGACTTATCCACAGCAGGATAAATACGGTTAGGAATTGTTCGATCCTCAATCTGGTGAGTTTGAGTTTCCCTATTTTCCGCCACTTGGTCGCCCTTTCGGCTTCTTTCCATTGATAGGAATGTGAAACTG
>NZ_PKGG01000366.1:0-3089 GCF_046480465.1 Arthrospira sp. PCC 8006 | reverse complement strand
TTTGTATTTTGCTTTTCCATTTAATCCTGCTTTATTTTTAGTTGTGGATTCAATTAAAGCGTTAATATCTCCGATTGAGTAAGTAGCGACAGATTGATTGAATGGATTAATACATTCAATTTCTAAGATATTAGAAATATCAGAGTTTAAATTATCGTCTCCGATATTTCCCTCTAATATCCTGTCAGAAAGTTTGACTGATGATTGACTTAGATTTATTGTTGCTGAAAACATCACAGAACCGTCTGTAAGCATTGAGTCACTTTCGACTATTTTAAGCAATGCGAGTTCTAGCATTGTAGGGGTGTATTCTCGTTTTTTGCCGTTATATTCAGTCTCGTATTTTTCAATACAAAACCGTACAGCAATTAATTCTTTATCACCTTTGGAATAACTCCAATCCCTATCATTGAAATTCTGAAAATCCCCAGAAATACCCTTTCCGAACACCCATAAATGAGGTGGTTTTATTCGGAATTGTGCATAATCAACAATTAGAAAGGTTGCCGTTTCACCGGGTTTAACTGCACTGCAATAACTAAATTTATCGTCCTGTTTTTTGCCGTAATATCCGATACTCATGATTAACTATCCTTTGATGATTGATTGTTTTTGAGATTTTTTTGCAGACATCCCAAAACTGAGAATTCCCAACAATTGAAACCCGTAACTTACCCTCATCATTTAATTTAACTGTACAGGTTCCCCTGTAACCTCCACGGGGAAAATACGAACCCATATAGGAGTAGGCTAAATCCTTGAGTTGTGAAGTTTGATGGTCCTCAATAGGGGTTAGTATCCGGTAGGCTATTTGAGTGGTTTCATACTCAAATAAATGCGGGTTATAGGTAGCACTTAACAGCTCTCCCGTGATATCAAAAATCCCTCTGTAGTGTAGTTTATTCATTGTTTGTCCTTGGAATTTCTAAGTTGTTTAAAATCTCCTGAAACTCGTCGATATTGATAAATGAGATGCCTTGCCATCGGTAGGATGTCTCCCTTACAACAAACCAACACTGATTGACTAAGCCGGGATTAAGGTACTGCAATAACTGCATTTTTAGCTTAAATGAATCAGTTAATACTCCCTTAACTTCGATGTAACGATTAAAGAACGGACTATAAAAATCTGGAATCCAGGTGATATTTTTCCAAGGTTTTGTATGTTCAATTAATGTCATTTTAGGGTGAACAATTAATTGATTATCATGTTTTTGTAGAAGGTGATAAACCCGACACTCAAATGCACTTGGAAAATAATAGCCGTCTATTTTTTGCCCTCTAGCATTGTATTTATTTTTCATCTTTTGGGTACACTCCGAAAGATGTATTAGGATTATCAGGTTCTCTATCCCCGCCGTTTTCGGCTTGATATATATCCCATTCAGCCCTGTAGAACTCTAGGGCTTCTGTACAAATTTCCTCAAGTTTGTCAGGATGTAATGGTATTAATTTTTTAAGAATTTCGCCTATAAAATAAGCGATAAAATCCTTATCAAACTTAACCAAAGTTGATTGCCATGTAAACCCCTTTCCGTCTAAAATTGGAACTTTGATATATAGGGAATGACCGATATACATCAAGGGGGTTAACGCGATGTTTCGTAGGTTAAGTCTAACCTCGGACCAATGACGTGGTATCATGCTATAATTTCCTAATACTTAGTGGCTACCGCTTATGTGTAAATTTTTTAGGGACTCTATTTTAAAAGCACATAAGCGGTTTTGTTTTTGGTGTGGGATTAATCTAACCAACTAGAAAATGGGTTGACTTCATTATCTTCATCCTCTAAATCACTCTCAGAGCCCAATAGATGGTCTTCTAGKGCRTTAATATCATCCTGTATGGCTCCCGTAACCTTACGAGGTAGCTTTACTCCACCTGCTTTTAATAGCGTCAGGATTGCGTTGGTGACTCGTTTAAGTGTGGCAATCTCTGAATATGTCAGATAAAAGGTATTTGAGTTGATAATCTCCGACGTTTGGAGTTTGTTGGTCAATGATTGAATTAATGAAGTTTTGGGGTAAGGAAGGTAAGTATTAACCAACTCCAGAAACTTAGTAAACTGATTAAACCGACTCAACGTCTCAATGTATTCTGTAGGAGTCAATACTTTATTAGTATTGACATTAGTTACATTTTCTACAGTTACGCTACCTTCAATTGATTCTGTAACTGTATAGTTACCTTGCTCTTTTGAATTCATGTCAGTGATTTAAAACTCATTGACAAAACACATTTTGCAAAATACGATTAAGTTGTTGAGTTTTAAATCACTGTATTTAATTAAAATCATCTTATTTGATTAGTTTATTTTTAATAAATATAAATTATACAATTTACACTTATTTATAAAATTATCAAATATCACATTAAGTATATATAGAATGTACAAATAATAACAAATACAAAAAACCCGTTAATCCTATTTTGTGAGTTAACGGGTATATACTTAGTAACAAGTAGTCGATTATCTACCTTTCCTGTTTTTGCCTTTACTTGGAGGGTTAGCGGGTTGTTCCCCTTGTTTTTGATTGGGTGCTTCAGTTTTACCTGTGGTTAGTTCTCCTAAGCCGTCTAATGGATAATCATTTCTATCAGGTATTCGATACCATCTATGATGCGTCCTGAGTGATATTGGTTTTATAGTCCAATAATGCGCAAAAACATATAGCAAGCAGTTAATCGAGAAAATGTTAGGAACTTTTAAAGTAATAAACCGCAAATTTTTATTACCTGAGTTAGTTCCTGTTGTTATATACTTTCTCCATATTCCTGAATCTACATCAACATCAGGACCTTCTATAAATACACGATAAAATCCTGTCTTTTTACCAACGTTATAACTCAAGCCAGAAGGTACTTTTCTTCTGTTAGCGTTAGACGTTCCAGTATTACCTCTAGGGGCGGGTTTCCAAACAGTTAAATTTCTAACCTCTGTTGGTTCTAAGTCTTGACTGTTAGAGGATAGCCTATAAAGCAGCAACATAGGCATAGGGATAACATACTTTGATGTCTTGTCTACTGGAGCCTCAACCATTAGCTCTGGTCCAAGACAAGGACCTTTTGATGTCCCTAGTTTAGCAAC
>NZ_PKGG01000206.1:0-9488 GCF_046480465.1 Arthrospira sp. PCC 8006 | reverse complement strand
AAGTAATTTGTATAAGTTAATTCTGCTTTGACCTTGGGTTCCCTGCCTTGATTTGTATCGTGTGATACTAATCGCTGGGACATATAAACAGTTATGAGGATGGTCAGGAGTGCGCTCCTTTGTATTCAACCAAGGGGTTGAAGTCCCCACCAGGCGGTTATTTCAGGTATTTCAACCTTATTTCATGCCTGAACGTCTCGCACTCCTGTATTTAATCTATGACTAAATCCTTGAGTAATATTAATATAATAAGCCCATGCTAGTTCAATATCACTATACTTAGTTGGATTCTTACAAATTATTTTTGCCTTATTATGCTCTGATTGACTATATAATGTAGCTTGAATTTCATTATTAAGTTCAATAGGGTATTTTTTGGCTACTCTATACAAGTTGATTAAAAGGTTGCTTGTATCGTTAATGCACTCTCTATAATCGCATTAATTTGTTACGGTAGGTAATGCTTTTAAAAATAACAAAGTAGCTCCACCGGCAAAAGGTTCTACATATATTTTGTGTGGTGGGAAATATTGCAATATTTTAGAACCTATTCGTTGCTTTCCCCCGTAATAACTTAGTAAAGGTTTCATTGTTGTGATTTCATTAATTAATAATTGATGTTAGGGTTTTCTCCAACCATCATCAATATCATCTCTGTTAATTGGAAGAGGGGGTGATTGCTTTTTATCTTCTAACTGTTTTTTGCAAACTGTTGATGGTATAAAATCACTAACATATCTAATCAAATAATTTAGGCCATTTTGGATACCGTCTAACCTATTCTCAATAATTAGGTTTCCTGTATGCGTAATGAACATACTGATAATAATCGCGACAATAATTAACCCTAATTCAACTATTACCAAGTTCATTTATATTAATTTCCAAAAATGAAGTGTAAACCATTTAATCCTTTCTAGTGGAGAAAATGAAGCGTAAAAATTGCTATATGGTGGTGATTCAATTATTTGATATTCATGCCATATAATTTCACGTTTAACCATCATATTCTGCTTCACATCATTGTATGTGTAAAATTTTAACCACCCTGCCATTTTCCAGTACACGGGTACACTGTCAGCGTCAAATAATATCCTGATAAATTTACTGCCAGAAATGTCAGGCAATTTTTTAGTACCGTGTAGAGTACTATCATCTTCTATCCTAAAATTAAATTCATAAACCTTAAACCAGTTACTCTCTGATATATTAAGTGCATTAGGCATTATCTGTTAATTTATTGTTGAGTGTTTAGCATATTTTCTAATTTGTCGATTTTTTCTGATAATTCCTGAATTGCCGCAATCACTAATGGTATTAGTTTGTCATACATGATTGTTAAGTAATCTATTTTTTTGTCGTCAACTTCAGGACTATCTGTATGGTGAGTAACATTTGAGTAACTAGGCATAGTTATCGGGTTGAGTAATAGCTCGCTATCGCTGTCAGGATAAGGGTTTATAGTTAACACACTCTGACGGAACCCAAGCGTCTATATAGCCTACAACCCCTATTCTACCGTTACTTAGGTGTTACTCAAAGCCATAACAGGATCCATCAATCTGTAGCCATAAAATAACCCCTAGGGGTTTAATCTAGGGGTGTTAATTTATGAAAGGTTGACGATTAGATTAATCTATCTGATAGATAACTCTGAGAAATGCCTTAGCTTCTGGAGTGTCAACATCAAACCCTAACGCTGTTAACCGTTCTATGGCTACGTTCAATGGTATAGGTAACTTAGAAACCCCTTTGAGGACTTCTAAGGTAGCGTCAATCCCTTCTGTTTTATATTTACTCTCGTTGACGATTGTGCTATGTCCCATAAGTCTCGCTCTCAACTCAATAGGTAGTCCATACTTTTCACCTAACAGGTTGTACAGCCTACGAAAGGCATATTTTTGAGTTACCGGGCATTTCATAGAGGAAATTTTTTGACTAAACAAGGCCTCAAATCCTGTAACTATGCTTTTGGGTTTACTGCCTTTTTTAGGGGTGTACTGAGGCAATAAAGGCCTTTTTAATTCCAGGAACTCAAACATATCAAGGCTAGGTATTGGATCTACAATCCTTCCCCCTGTTTTAATACTCACTTTCCGACCTTCTGCGTCAGTAAAATAAGTGTAATCTCCTAATACCAAGTAATTGTCTTGATTATCAGGGTCTGATAGTGCTTTGATGATTACACCATCTTCAGTTACAAATGGCTTAGTTAGATTAACGGCGGCGGCTATTTCAGTTGGCCTCAGTCCGTACATTACTGTCATACCAGTCACCCATAACCAGTTATGTCGGGATGATTGATGTTGAGGACCTTTAATAGTATAGGCTTCTTGTTTGGCGCTATACCACCAATCCTTAAAGGCATCAATGCTTATACGCTGTTTCTTTTTGAATTGCGTTTGTTTGGGGTTAATAGGTTCAAGCTGTTTAAGCAAGTGGTCTTTGTTAGGTGATTTCTCGGCTATGGCTTTTAAAATGTAGTAACGTTCCTTGAAAGTTTTGGAGCCTACTAATTGTTCTCCATTCTGCAAGGGAATATATAGCATAGCCTTGAAACTCTCCCAGCTAGGATATTCATCCCAGTTAGGGAACAGCCTGAAATATGCCCCTTTAGTAGTGTCGTAAGACGCTAAGTCACTAGCGATATCGCGAGAACGCTTCCGTCCTGTGTTGCGGTTGTACCCGGCAAAATACTCATCCTCTAGTTGTTGGAATATTTCCCGATAGGCTATCAGATTATCCTCAATCTGGTTCTTTCCTAAGATAGTCGCATCGTACCAATCCCAAAATTCACTAGCGCTAGTGATAGTCCCTAGGGCTTCTGATACCAGTTTAGCTTTCTTAACCCCGTCTATCACCCCTTGAGGTGTACACTCAAGRTTAGCTGTCTTGGGTAGCCGTTTCCCGGTAGGTGGTTGCTTAAACTGCAATAGCAGGTTGTACCTAGTCCCGGTCTTTTGAAGTTTGAGAGTTACCCCTTTGGGACATTCCCCCTTAAAATCCTGATAAGCTTTCATGAACCTAGTGTAATTGTCGTCATAGTTGCCCTTTCCCCCTACTGTAGGGGTATCAGTAGCGTTACTCATTTTTTACTCACTTGTTACTCTGTTATGGCTTTGAGTAACACCTAAGTAACGGTAGAATAGGGGTTGTAGGCTATATAGACGCTTGGGTTCCGGCGGATAGATTCTGACCTGGCTCCGTTGCGAACCAACTCGATCGCCCCATTAGGATTATAATACGATTAGACGTGATAGGTAGATGTCCATTTTCCTGGCATCGAGCCCCTCAAGGGACGCGGCAAATCTATGTATCCAGACACTCAAAAAAGGGGGGAGTTCGCGGGACTTATACCCGTCCGAACAAAACACAAGTTAAAATAACAAACACTGCCCGCCGCTAGGCGGAAAGGGGGCGGATTCGGGGGGTCTAGGGCCTAAATAACTACTGGTGCGGAAATCTGACTCATCCCAATTGAGCAATATCGCGCTGGGTATTTAGGTTAAATTTAAATCATGCCGGATAGGTTTGTATGGATAGGTTTGAGTCAATCACCCGACAGATTGAACGACTTCGGGGTCATACTCGCCATTTATCATCGCGAGGAGGGACGGCTGAAGTGGTAAATCAAGGGACAAATAAGCAAAAATCCAGGGCGATCGCATTGAAGAACTCAGAAACTCAGGCGGGAAACGGTAACAGTTCCCCCACCGGAAAAAGGCGATCGTCTCAAATCAGTTATCCCGTCCTGTGGGTAATAGCAATTAGCACCCTCACAGGTGTCATGGGGGTTCGCTTTTATAACCAACCCAGATTATCAGTCGGCAGATATGCTCCTGAAGCCTTTATCGCTCCCGCTGATGCCAGCATTGAAGATCTAAAAACCACCGAAGAAAAGCGCCGAGCCGCTCAAATTGGCGAGATATCGGTTCTGGTTATCGATCCGACTATTGACCGGGAAATTCGGCAAAACCTCGAATCAGTATTTGATCAAATTAACACCATTCGAGAACTAGCTGGACCTCTTCCCTATGTCAATACTGGCATTGTCTCCACAGATGTCCAGAGCCATATTCGCCAGCTACCACAACGACAATGGCAAGAGTTGATTACCAAAGTTAATCAGACCCCTAGTTTAGAAACCACCGACGAACCGGAAACCGTCACGGTCGATAAATCTAATATCCAAAAGTTTAAGAGTAAATTGGAGCAGGAAAGACAGCAACGTAAGGCTTATTTACAACTGTCTCAATACCGCAACCGAGTTGACGAGGAAGTTTTTTCAGATTTAATCGCGGAAATCTCAAATGCTCGTCGCAGCTATGCCCAAGCGGTTGATTTACTCTCCGAACAACAGACCTCAGAAGCTAGAGACTTATATGATACCACTGTATTAAACTGGTCTGATCCACTGTGGCAAGAGACCCAATTTAGCATTTTACAGATAGCTAGACAAATGCTATCCCAAGGTATCGCTCTAGGTTTACCTAATGACATTATCAGACAAGCTGCCAGTCTCCATATTAACGGTGTAATTCCCCCAGAATCCCAAGGCTTTGCTCATACGGTTTTAAGTAGATATCTGCGGCCTAATTTGATTAAAGATCCCGTGGCTACCCGACGACGAGCCGAATTAGCTGCCCAAAAAGTTGAAACCGTGGTGGTGAATGTCAATAAAGGTGATGTGATTATCCAACCAGGTGAGACGATCACTCAGCGGGAATTTGTCATCCTTGACTATTTTGGGAAGAGTGAACGGGGGATTAATTGGAGAGGCTTAATGGGGTTTGTCTGCTTAGTGACAGTCTCCATTTTGATTGTGCTTGTGGTGCAAAAAAAATTCCGTCCGGGTTTGCGCCGACGAGATTACATTCTGTTATTGATTTTGAGTCTCAGCACTCCGGTTTTATTGCTGTTAAAAATACCAGCTACTAATTTGCCAGCGGTGGGGTTATTAATTGGGAGTTTTTATGGCTCTGCAGTCGGTGTTACTGTGGTAACTATGCTCTCAATAATGCTGCCTATTGGTATGGAAATTGAGACCATTTCCCTGGTGGCTAGTGCCGCTGGTGGTCTGGTGGGTAGTTTAATGGCTGGGAAGTTGCGATCGCGTGAAGAATTAGCCCTCCTCGGTGGGGTGGTAGGTGTCACTAAAGGGCTAGTGTATTTAATCGCTACCCTGATGATAAGTTCTACTGCTACTGTGATTTTTCATGTGCTGCTGGGGGCGGTCACTCTCAAGGTTTTTGAAGGTTTGGCTTGGAGTATTGTAGCTTTAGGATTAAGCCCCTATTTAGAGCACGTTTTTGACCTAATTACACCCATACGATTAGCAGAATTAGCTAATCCTAATCGCCCCCTACTGAAAAGATTAGCCACAGAAGCCCCTGGCACTTTTCAGCATACCATGTTTGTGGCTACTTTAGCAGAATCCGCCGCCAGCGCCCTAGGCTGTAATGTGGAACTGGTACGCACGGGAACCCTGTACCATGATATTGGTAAAATGCACGACCCCCTAGGATTTATTGAAAATCAGATGGGTGGTCCGAATAAACATGATGAAATTGACGACCCCACAGAAAGCGCTCGCATTATTAAAAAGCACGTCAGCGAGGGGTTAGTTATGGCTCGTAAATGTCGCTTACCTAAAGCTATTCAGGCTTTTATTCCCGAACATCAGGGAGAAATGTTGATTGCTTATTTTTATTATGCAGCCCAACAGCGAGCTCAAAAAGATGATAGCATTGTGGTTAAGGAAGAGGATTTTCGCTATGATGGACCTATCCCCCAATCTAGGGAAACTGGTATTGTGATGTTAGCAGATTCCTGTGAGGCGGCATTGCGATCGCTTAAAGATGCTACCCACGAAGAAGCCCTACAAATGGTTAATAAAATTCTGCGCGCTCGGTGGCAAGATAATCAATTAGTAGATTCGGGATTAACACGGGAAGATATGGCGAAAATCGCCGAAATTTTCGTCCGGGTCTGGGAACAAGTTAACCATAAACGTATCACTTACCCTAAAGGTGTTTTCTCATCAAGATAATGGATATTTGACAAATGTTTTCCCAAGTGTATTATTTACTATGTTCTCAACAGGATGGTCAATATGTAGCCGCTCATCCTAACCCCGATTTACCAGAAAGCTATGTGCTGCTATTTGCCGAACATTTTGAAGCCCTTAGCTACCTGAACCAACATGGCGCAGAAGTTAGCGATCGCTTTACCGTTGAATCTATATCAGGTTCTCAAATTAAAAGCATTGTTCAACGTTGGGGATTTTCTGGGTTGGGGATGGTAAAAGACCCCCTGATTCCCACCATTGAATTTTTATCCATTCAACCGGGATAATTATAACCGCTCCCTGGGGTATCTCCTCTGACTGCATTTCACAGATGCCATGGAGCCCTCAATGTGCAAAAATAATCCCAGAGAGTTCTATGATCATCAACAGCGCGGAGTTAAACTGTGGAGTCCCGATATAATCCTGCATCCATCGAACAGAAGTGGCAAAACACATGGGCTGAACAGGGGTTGTACCAAACCCATCAAGACCCCAATAAACCCAAATTTTATGCCCTATCCATGTTTCCCTACCCATCGGGAAGCCTGCACATGGGTCATGTGCGTAATTACACCATCACCGATGTAATCGCACGACTCAAGCGGATGCAAGGATATCGCGTCCTACACCCCATGGGATGGGATGCCTTTGGACTACCAGCGGAAAATGCAGCTATTGATCGCGGTATCCCTCCCCAGACCTGGACCTATCAAAACATAGCCCAAATGCGCGAACAACTCCAACGGCTGGGATTTTCCATTGATTGGGATGCCGAAGTAACCACCTGTTCCCCGGAATATTATCGCTGGACTCAGTGGATTTTTCTGCAATTTTTCCAAGCCGGACTCGCCTACCAAAAAGAATCGGCCGTTAACTGGGACCCCATCGACCAAACCGTATTAGCTAACGAACAAGTTGATAATGAGGGGCGTTCCTGGCGCTCTGGTGCTATAGTAGAACGGAAATTATTGCGCCAGTGGTTTCTCAAAATTACCGACTACGCCGAAGAACTCCTCAATGACCTGGAAAAACTCCCCGGTTGGCCAGAACGAGTGAAACTGATGCAGGCTAACTGGATTGGTAAATCAGTGGGGGCGCGTTTAGATTTCCCCATTGTGGGAGTTGATGATCAAATCTCTGTGTTTACCACCCGTCCTGATACGATCTATGGGGTGACTTACGTTGTTCTCGCCCCAGAACATCCCTTAGTCGCCCAAGTTACCACCCCCGACCGTAAGGCTGAGGTAGAAGGGTTTATTAAACAAGTGACCGCTGAAAGCGAAATGGAACGCACCGCTGAGGATAAACCCAAGCGCGGCATTCCCACGGGTGGAAAAGCTATCAATCCTTTTACTAAAAAAGAGGTTCCTATTTGGATTGCAGATTATGTCCTGTATGAATACGGAACTGGGGCGGTGATGGGGGTTCCCGCCCATGATGTCAGGGATTTTGCCTTTGCTACTCAATACAATTTGCCCATTCGTCAGGTGATTGTTCCTGATGATGCTGATAACGATAATGACCCGGATGATGAGGTGAAGCAAGCCTACACGGAACCGGGGATTATGGTAAACTCAGGGCCTTTTAGCGGCGAACACTCTAGCCACGGTAAACAGGCGGTGATTGAGTATGCGGAAGATGAAGGCTATGGGGAAGGAAGGGTTCAATATCGCCTCCGGGATTGGTTGATTTCTCGTCAACGCTATTGGGGTTGTCCAATTCCGATTATTCATTGTCCTGACTGTGGGGCGGTTCCGGTTCCTGATGCGGATTTACCTGTGAAATTGCCGGAAAATGTGGAATTTAGCGGCCGTGGTCCGTCTCCGTTGGCAAGTTTGGAAGATTGGGTTAATGTTCCCTGTCCGAGTTGTGGCACGCCAGCGAAGCGGGAAACTGACACTATGGATACGTTTATTGATTCTTCCTGGTATTTCCTGCGCTATCCTGATGCTCAAAATGCTGACCAGGTTTTTGATTTAAGCAAAACTAACGATTGGATGCCTGTTGATCAGTATGTGGGGGGAATTGAACACGCGATTCTACATTTGTTGTATTCCCGCTTTTTTACGAAGGTATTACGCGATCGCAATTTATTAAAGTTTGATGAACCTTTCCAGCGCTTACTAACCCAGGGTATGGTGCAGGGGATTACTTATAAAAACCCGAAAACTGGTAAATATATCCCCCCTGATAAGGTGAACACCAATGAACCTAAAGACCCGGAAACAGGCGATCGCTTGCAGGTTTTCTTTGAGAAAATGTCGAAATCCAAATATAATGGAGTTGATCCATTATTAGTAATGGAAAAATATGGCGCAGACACCGCGCGTATGTTTATCCTCTTTAAAGCACCCCCAGAAAAGGATTTAGAATGGGATGATGCTGATGTGGAAGGACAATTTAGGTTCCTTAATCGGGTCTGGCGGTTAGTTACAGAATTTGCGGCTAATCACTCTGTTAGTAGTACCAAATCAACTACTGAGAATCTGAATAAAACTGAAAAAGACCTACGCCGTGCCATCAATAATGCTATTAAAGAAGTTACGGAGGATTTAGAGGGGGATTACCAATTTAATACGGCGGTATCGGAAATGATGAAATTGAGTAACGCCCTATCTGATGCTACCCCCATTCAAGACTCGCCTATTTATCAGGAAGGAATCGATACTCTGTTAAAACTTCTGGCTCCTTTTAGTCCCCATATTACTGAGGATTTGTGGCATCAAATTGGTCATGGTGATTCGGTACATTTACAATCTTGGCCGACTTTTGACCCCAGTGCTTTGGTGGTGGATGAAATCACTTTAGTAATTCAAATTAATGGCAAAACTCGCGGCACTATTCAGGTGGCTAGTGGGGCGGATAAATCCACTTTGGAACAACTAGCCAAAGACTCAGAAATTGCTCAACGACACCTGGAGGGTAAGCAGCTACGCAAGGTAATTGTTGTACCTGGTAAGTTGGTTAATTTTGTGGTGGGTTAATTTACCATTTGATGATGTTTGGTAGGGTGTGTCAGAACCAGGCTATATGAATCCTCACCGAACAATTATCGGCGCTACGCACCTCAATCAATTATCTCTAATGATGATTTTAGTAGGGTGCGTCAGAACCAGGCTATATGAATCCTCACCGAACAATTATCGGCGCTACGCACCTCAATCAATTATCTCTAATGATGATTTTAGTAGGGTGCGTCAGAACCAGGCTATATGAATCCTCAACGAATAATTATCGGCGCTACGCACCTCAATCAATTATCTCTAATGATGATTTTGGTAGGGTGCGTCAGAACCAGGCTATATGAATCCTCACCGAACAATTATCGGCGCTACGCACCTCAATCAATTATCTCTAATGATGATTTTAGTAGGGTGCGTCAGAACCAGGCTATATGAATCCTCAACGAATAATTATCGGC
>NZ_PKGG01000188.1:0-10718 GCF_046480465.1 Arthrospira sp. PCC 8006 | reverse complement strand
CAAGACAATCAAGGCAAGAAGACAGCCGGTGTTGATGGAGTAAGAGTAATCTCTCCAAGACAAAGGTTTGAGCTTGTGGAGAATATTAAGGGAAATMTCAAATCAAAACCACTGCGACGGGTGTGGATACCAAAACCTGGCAGGGATGATAAAAGCTKGAATAGGAATACCCACAATCCAAGATAGAGCAAGGCAAGCCTTGGTCAAGTCGGCTCTCGAACCTGAATGGGAATCGAGATTTGAAGGTACAAGCTACGGGTTCCGTCCCGGACGGTCTGCCCATGACGCAATTGGCAGAATTTATACTGCCATAAATCAAGGACAATATTATGTTCTCGATGCCGATATAGCAAAATGCTCTTACCGTGAACCATGATTACCTACTGTCCAAAATTCATTGTCCAAGCAGCCTAAAAAGAGACCTGAAACAATGGCTCAAAGCGGGAGTGCTAGATAAAGGTGTATTTGAGGATACAGAAACAGGGACACCCCAGGGAGGGGTAATAAGTCCAATACTCGCCAACATCGCACTGTTGGGTATGGAAAGGCTAGTTAAAGAAATGTATCCTAATAAAGGAACAGCCACACAAGCCAACCTAATACGATACGCCGATGATTTCGTGGTTATCTCAAAAGACCTAGGAATCATTGAACAGTGCAAAACTGCTATTTCTGAATGGCTAAAGCCTGTTGGATTAGAGATTAAACCTGAAAAAACTCGAATCTGCCATACACTCAAATCTATTGAGTATAATGGCAAAGCAGAGAAACCCGGATTTGATTTCTTAGGTTTCAATATTAGGCAATATCCTGTAGGAAAATATAGAACTGGGAAAATCCAACATGGGAAACCATTAGGACAYAAAACACATATAAAACCCAGYCAAAAAGCAGTTGCCCACACAGAAGCGATAAAAGGTGTAATCAAACAATATAAAACAGCACCTCAGTCAGCCCTGATTAACAAACTGAACCCAATTATTCGGGGATGGTCAAACTATTATTCAGCGSTAGTCTCAACAGAGACCTTCAACAAGCTAGACTTCATAATCTGGCAAATGTTAAGGGCATGGACAGTATCGAGATGCGGAAAGGCAAGTTACGAAAAGCTAAGTAATTATTTCAGACATGAAACAATTAAACTTAGCAATGGGAAAGAAAGACACGAAAATTGGATGTTYCAAACCAAAGATGGATTTCGACTGTGGAAACATAATTGGACTCCGATTGTCAGACACACCCTAATACGCCCTGACGCAACACCATACGACGGAAATTGGACTTACTGGGCAACCAGGAAAGGACAAGCAATCGATACGCCAAATAGGGTAGCAAAACTACTTAAAAAGCAAAAAGGCAAGTGTACCTGGTGCGGGCAATTCTTTACCCCATCAGATTTAATTGAAGTAGACCACACTGAACCTAGAAGCCAAGGCGGAAAGGATGAATACAAGAATCTTCAATTATTACATCRCCATTGTCACGATGATAAAACAGCTCTTGATGAAGAGATGATGCTGTACTCTTAACAAGGAGACAGTCAAACTAGGAGCCGTATGAGGTAAAAGTCTCATGTACGGTTCTCAATGGGAGGGATAGACCTCACGGTCTATCTCGACCCCTAATAGTTTGAATCTCAAGCTATAGAAGCGGATCATCCTAAAGACGTTGCTGAGGTCGTAAACTATGTTTCTGCAATTAATTATGGTTTAGAACGTCTTGAGGAGCTGCCTGTATGTTTGCGATTAATTCGAGAAATTCATCAAAAGCTATCGGGTAATGCAATTGCATTGCTTGAAAGTCTTTACTTTAGACCAATTTTTACGGTGGAACACGCTCAATCGGTTACAAGTTTGACATACCCTAACGCCAACACTTTGATTAAAGATCTTAGCGCTATAGGTCTTCTGCAAGAAATTACTGGACAAAAACGCAATCGGGCATTTTCTTACGCACCATATTTGGCAGTTTTCCAAGATCCCTAAAAACAAGTAAAACCTAACAATGGCTAAATCCACGCCCAAATCTACCACTGATGAAGATTTAGAACTGTTGGCACAGTTGGGGATAGATATCGCCCCGGAAGCGACTCGCGAATATTCCCCTAGAGAAGAACGGATTATCGCGATCGTTTGAGGAAATTGATCGCTTTGTTGCCGAAAAAGGTAGACTTCCTCAACTTATGGGCGATCGGGATATTGAGGCGATCGCCAAAATCCAGGACGGCACCATTGAGCAATTCCAATATGAGTGGGAAACCGCCAGTCTTATTAGAGTATCATAACACATTTTAGCAATCAAGGGCTATTGCGTTTTCGCACCGGATATTTCCCAATGGATTTTGGGAGCAGGTCAAGTTTAGTATTTTAACAGGAGTAGGGTGGGCAGTGTCCATCCTAACAATCGCTCAAGTTTTCAGCCCTGTTATTATGTTGCACTGGTTGCTCTATTTTAGCCTACTGCATAATCGCTCATTTCTCGCATAAAAGGCGGGTAAAATCCTAGCACAATATCTTGCTTGGGGACACCCAAGTTGACTAAATCTTCCGCCACATCATGCTCCGTTGAATTGCAAAAAATCCAAATTTTCTCATTGCGGATATCTAAATGGATGACACCCTGATGAATCCAGCGCTGATGGTGCCAACCAAAATGGACAATTTGATAATGATTTCGTTGGGTATCAAAAATAGTCTCAACCTCAATCTCCCCATAGGCTGGCTTACTTTGGGCATATTCAATCAACAATTATTGCACAATTTGCTGATAGGTCTTTAATTTATCTGTCACTCCTTCCATAGCACAATTCGCTCCAATTCAATATCATAAATAATCAGTTTTACCGAATTTTCTTGCACCACTGAGGCTGGAAATTCTCGTTGAAAGAAAGTCTGATAGACTAAATTAGGGATAGCCAGATAAAGAATGCGATCGGGGTCTTCACAGCCTAAAGCAGCCCGATAGTTAATGAACTGCCCCAAGGCTGTATGAAACTCTGAAATTGCCGATGCCCTCGCCAAAAAACTTTTGACTTCCACCGCAGCCATAATAAACGATCGCATAAACCTGATGCTATCCAAACTTATTATACCAAACTATCATCGCGCCTAGGAGTTTGAACCTCTGAGGGGCTGGAATGACTGGGGTAAGAGGGGATTCGAAATTGGACGCAATTTGATGAATCAGTCACCCGCCTAGAGGTGAACTGCAATGGAAACTCCCCAGGAATTAGACACAGGGGGAACTCCAAAATACACAAGTTATGCTATAATTAGTTCCCAAACATGAACCTGAGTTGGGTAGGCAGGCTATGATATTTATTAACCCCAAAACGGACTACGCTTTTACAAAAATCTTTGGTTCGGCACAAAGCAAGAACATCTTAATCAGTTTTCTCAATGGTTGGGTCTATGAGGGAAATTCCACTATTGAAGACTTGGAAATCATTAAGCCAAATTTGCCCCCGCAACTGGAAGGGTTAAAAGATACCTATCTCGATGTTAAAGCGCACTTGAATGACGGCACATTGGTGATTATTCAAATTCAGGTTTTGAATGTGCAGTTTTCTGGGAAGCGGGTTTTATTTAATGCGGCGAAAAACTATGCGTTTCAACTGGAACGGAGACGACAAGTATATCGAGACCTAAAACCTGTGATTGCTTTAACCTTGACCGACTTTGATATGTTCCCCGGACAAAATCAATTGATTTCCCGGTTTGTCTATCGCGAGAAGTCTGAGGGCTGGTACTACCCAGATAATGGGATGGAGTTAGTCTTTGTGGAATTGCCGAAGTTTACCAAAGAACTCAACGAACTGGAAACCCTGACGGATAAATGGATTTATTTTATGAAATTTGCCTGATCGCTCACTTCGATTCCTGAAAACATGGATGATATCGCCGAACTAAATCAAGCGTTTGAGATTGCCAATCAAGCGGGATTAACCCTAGAAGAATTAGAAGAGTTAGATCGGCGGGAAATGTTTATTTATGACCAACAGGGTGCGATCGCATTGGGACTACAACAAGGGCGACAACAAGGGCTTGAAGAAAGGCGACAACAAGGCATTGAACAGGCAAAACGTGAGACGGCTCGCAATTTATTGGGTCAACTGAATGATGAGGCGATCGCCCAAGCTACTGGATTAAGTTTAGAGGAAATTGCCACTTTACGGGAAGAGAGGTTTAGTGATTAGCTAAAGTTGAGAAAGAACCCCAGTCTTTTGGATTTGTGACCATGAATGCTGTTGAAATCGAGGAMGCAGTTTCCCAACTCGCGGAAGCACCTTTTGACCCGGAAGCCTTCCCCTATAGCTTCCTGGAAGCCTTTGGGAATAAGGCGACCACCATCAAGCGCCTGAAAAGCGATCGCCACAGCACCAATCAATCGGATTTACCGGGTGGGGTACTTCAGCGCAATAATATCCATTTGCAGGTTTGCCGAGAAGGGGAAGTCACCGCCACCCTGACCGCTTTGCGTGAGAGTCCCGCTACCACTCGCTACAAGGTTAAGTTTATTTTGGCGACGGACGGCCAAAGTTTGGAGGCGGAAAGTCTGGGGGATGGGGAAATGGTGGCCTGTAATTACCCAGACTTTGCGAACCATTTCGGCTTTTTCCTGCCTTTGGCGGGGATTACCACGGTGCGGCAAATCCGCGAGAATGCCTTTGATATCAAAGCAACAGGTCGCCTCAATCGACTGTATGTGGAGTTACTCAAGCTGAATCCAGACTGGGATAAAGCGGAAGGTCGCGAGAAGTTTAACCATTTCATGGCGCGGCTGATTTTCTGCTTTTTTGCGGAAGATACCAACATTTTCCACAGTGAGAAGTTATTTACAAATGCGATCGCCCAGATGAGTGCCGCCGATGCTGCCAATACCGATGAGGTGCTATCGGAGCTATTTCGGGCGATGGCGACCCCCCACAACCAGCGAGAAGCGGCCGGGATTCGCAATTGGGCGAATGTGTTTCCTTATGTGAATGGGGGGCTATTTTCGGGCAGTGTGGAGGTGGCGCGTTTTAACAAAATTGCCCGGTCTTATTTGCTCCATGTCGGGAATTTGGACTGGAAAAAAATCAACCCCGATATTTTTGGCTCCATGATTCAGGCGGTGGCTGATGAGGAGGAGCGCGGCGCTTTGGGGATGCACTATACCAGTGTTCCCAATATCCTCAAGGTGCTTAATCCCTTGTTTTTGGATGATTTGCGATCGCAGTTGGAGGCGGCTGGGGAGAATCGCCGCAAGTTGTTGAATTTGCGCCAACGCCTCGCCAAAATTCGCGTCTTTGACCCGGCTTGTGGGTCCGGGAATTTTCTGGTGATTGCTTATAAGGAAATGCGGAAAATTGAGGCGGAAATTAAGCGTCTATATAGCCTATAACCCCTATTCTACCGTTACTTAGGTGTTACTCAAAGCCATAACAGGATAACAAGTGAGTAAAAAATGAGTAACGATATCAATACCCCTACTGTAGGGGGAAAGGGCAACTATGATGAGAGTTACGCTAGGTTCGTGAAAGCCTATCAAGACTTTAAAGGGGAATGTCCCAAAGGAGTGACACTCAAACTACAAAAGTCCGGGGCTAGGTACAACCTACTATTGCAGTTTAAGCAACCACCTACCGGGAAACGGCTACCCAAGACAGCTAATCTTGAGTGTACACCTCAAGGGGTGATAGACGGGGTTAAGAAAGCTAAACTGGTATCAGAAGCCCTAGGGACTATCACTAGCGCTAGTGAATTTTGGGATTGGTACGATAAAACCATCCTAGGGAAAAATCAGATTGAGRATAATCTGATAACCTAYCGGGAMATMTTTMAACAAATTGAGGACGAGTATTTTGCCGGGTACAACCGCAACACAGGAAGGAAACGTTCTCGCGATATCGCTAGTGACTTAGCGTCTTACGACACTACTAAAGGGAAATATTTCAAGCTGTTCNCCTAACTGGGATGAATATCCTAGCTGGGAGGGTTTCAAGGCTATGTTGTACACTCCCTTACAGAATGGAGAACAATTAATAGGCTCCAAAACCTTCAGGGAACGTTACTACATCTTAAAAGCCATAGCTGAGAAATCACCTAACAAAGAACACTTGCTTAAACAGCTTGAGCCTATTAACGCCAAACAAACGCAATGCATAAAGAAACAGCGTATAAGCATTGATGCCTTTAAGGATTGGTGGTATAGCGCCAAACAAGAAGCCTATACTATTAAAGGTCCTCAACATCAATTATCTCGACATAACTGGTTATGGGTGACTGGTATGGCAGTAATGTACGGGTTAAGACCTACTGAGATAGCTGCAGCCGTTAACTTAACCAAGCATTATGTAACGGATGATGGCGTAACCATCAAAGCACTGTCAGACCCCGATAATCAAGACAATTACTTGGTGCTAGGTGACTATGTTTACTTTACTGACGCAGAAGGTCGGAAAGTGAGTATAAAAACAGGGGGAAGGATTGTTGCACCAATACCTAGCCTTGATATGTTTGAGTTCCTGGAATTGAAACGACCGTTATTGCCAGAATATAGCCCTAGAAAAGGCAGTCAACCCAAAACCATAGTCGCAGGCTTTGATACAAGTTTTAGCGAACGACTTCAATCTATGAAATGCCCGGTAACTCAGAAATATGCTTTTCGTAGGCTGTACAACCTGTTAGGTGAAAAGTATGGACTACCTATCGAGTTACGGGCGAGGCTTATGGGTCATAGCGCAATTGTCAACGAGAGTAACTATAAAACAAAAGGCATTGATGCTACCTTAGAAGTTCTCAAAGGATGCTCTAAGTTACCTATACCATTGGATGTAGCCATAGAACGGTTAACAGCGTTAGGGGTTGATATTGATAGCTCTGAAGCTAAATTATTCCTTGGAGTTATCTATCAGATAGATTAATCTAATCGTCAACCTTTCATAAATTAACACCCCTAGATTAAACCCCTAGGGGTTATTTTATGGCTACAGATTGATGGATCCTGCTATGGTTTTGAGTAACACCTAAGTAACGGCAGAATAGGGGTTGTAGGCTATATAGACGCTAAATATCCTTCGGGGGGCGTTAACTATAAACCCTTATCCTGACAGCGATAGCGGGTTATTACTCAACCCCTATATCCTATTGAGTTACTCAGATATTACTCACAATCTAGTCCTAGCACAGGAAAATAATTCTGTCAATAGGATGATTACTCAGTCAACAAGCACAACTTAATCAATCTGTCAAATGCCYAYWCTMCCCCCCAACCAAACACCGATAGGGTAACTCCCTTGTGATAGCAGTCAATGGCAAGCCTATCGGTTCGTTCCTCACCATTGACTGCTATCACATCGTTCGTTTCCCCAATAGTGCTTGTTTCGGTTAGGGGGAGGGTATGGCTCAAATCAACCCATAGTGGGTTCCCTATGGGAGTCAGATTATTGGTGAAATCTTGACGAGCCTACTCGCTACCAACAAAATGCGATCGCATAATCTAACTATCATCTACCAGAACCAACCCGATACCCCTAAACAACTTTTCAACTGGTAACTTGTTTCGTCATCTCTCGCTGATACCTACATAATCCTAGGGAATTGCCTTACCATCGAAACCGATACCTACATACCGCTAGACAAGTCTCCAATTTATAGGGGTACTGAGTTCCGCACGGGATGATTACCCCTAATAGACGGGTTAAGGTTTTGGCTTAGGGTGTTTATTGTGGGTAAATTAGAGGCAAGCATTCATATAAATTTTTAACAGTCCGTTGCAACAGTCCGTTGCAACAGTCCGTTAGCCAAAAAATACACGCACCCCCTACAGTCAGAAACCATAGGGGGCCATTTAAGTTATTGGGGTAGCTGTTAGGTGTTAGCTGTTAGGGTTTAGGGTTTTCTCCAACCATCATCATCAATATCATCTCTGTTGATTGGAAGAGGGGGTGATTGCTTTTTATCTTCTGACTGTTTTTTNCATACTATTGATGTCATAGAATCACTAACATATCTAATCAARTAATTTAGACTATTTTGGATACCGTCTAACCTACTCTCAATCATTAGGTTTCCTGTATGCGTAATGAACATACTGATAATAATCGCGACAATAATTAACCCTAATTCTACTATTACCAAGTYCATTTATCTTAATTYCCAAAAATGAAGTGTAAACCATTTAATCCTTTCTAGTGGAGAAAATGAAGCGTAAAAATTGCTGTACGGCGGTGATTCAATTATTTGATATTCATGCCATATAATTTCACGTTTAACCATCATATTCTGCTTCACATCATTGTATGTGTAAAATTTTAACCACCCTGCCATTTTCCAGTACACGGGTACACTGTCAGCGTCAAATAATATCCTGATAAATTTACTGCCAGAAATGTCAGGTAATTTTTTAGTACCGTGTAGCTATCATCTTCTATCCTGAAATTAAGTTCATAAACTTTAAACCAATTACTTTCAGATATATCAAGTGCATTAGGCATTGTCTGTTAATTTATTGTTGTAAGTCATAAGTCATTTTAGTTCTCCATTACAGTTTTGTTAGGGCTAAACACTCTGACTCTGGAAGAGCTTTAGGGTAGTAGCGGAAGTCTTTAGTGTTTAGTCTTGATGGTATAAGACTATTTTCCCAAGCACCACCACAAGGTCTTACAAAAACAAGATCGGAGGCATCCTTCAACGCTACTGAAGTACCAATCTGACTACCGTTGACAAAAAGCTTTATTGTATTATTACCGAGCGTTAGTGCGTATTTTATTTCCTCGTTACTTTGAAAGAAGGATGTTGGTGTTACTATTGCACTTGATACAATATTACTACCCTCTAACCGTATCCAACCAGTAGTCGCTAGGTTTATAATAATGCGGTCTGCATTAAACGAAGTATTGCTTTTTGATAATACCAGTAGTGTACAAAAACTAGGTGGTGTATAACCTCCCTTAATGTGGGTGTAAACAGTCATCTCACTCGGATTAAACTCACCCCCCAACACTCGACTAACATTATCAGCAGCTCTAGTAACGGCTGATGCTTGAGTAGGGATGTAGCTAGATGGGGTGGATGCTTGTTCTATTTGTGCGCCCCAAATGTATCCAAACTCAGAGCCTACTGCTGTAGGTATTAACCAAATGCTACTTTGAAAGTCTATAAAAGGGTCAGAACCAGACCCTAGATTATTAACACATGAAAACCTAAACCATCCATTATTATATTTTTCTAGTTTTGAAGATATATGTGTTGCGTTCCCTGCACCAAAAACACCTACAGCTACCGATTCATTATCAAAATCAATTGTATAAGTGAGATAAGAATCGTCAGTTAAAAAACTCTTTCCGAAAATTAAAACTCTGGCGAGTGGTTGTCTTCCTTTTTTCAGAAAAACACTTGTACTATAGTTAGTGTTATCCAAAGCGCCTGTCAATACTGCACGGATGAAGAATGAGCCACCCGGAAAAGTGTTTGTGTTGTAGTGTTTATCAGCAGTTAAAGTTCCATCGGGAGCTAACACGGCATTGCTCTCAATGGCAGAATCGAAGCTTTTAACCCAAAAACTCTGACTAAAATCCTCACTCCACGATACCAAATTAGTCCTCTGTTCCTCCACCAACAACCCTAACCGTTCACCCGTTTCAGGATTAAATGTGTATCTAGGCTTATTCACTGCGGCTGTACGAATCCTGCCTGCTGCGTCTACATACGTTGCCGTAGATGCTCTAGTAACGGTGTAAGTGTCTGTTACAGGTTCTGTTATCCATTCTTCACCATTGTAGCGTGTGTTGGATTTACCAAACTGAGTTGAAAGGGTAGGTTCTACAGAAATACGTGGTTGTACGTCATAGGCACTAGCTACATCATCCATATCTTGTGTAGCTAAATCACCCAACCCTGTAATAGTCGTATGAGGTTGTGTATGGCTAGTTGGCGTTCTAGCATTTGATAATCTGACATCGTTAGCTTCTGTAACAGTTCCGGTAGTTGTTCCAAAATTTTTGTTAAACGCTGTATTTTTGGTAAAAGTAGGCTCTTTACCGTCTAATGTACTTTGAAGTCCTGTAACATTAGCAATGGTATGTGTATGACTTGAAGGAGTAAACGTTGTCGGTTTGGACGTTATTTCAGTCCAGCTATGGGAATGAGTAGATGGGGGGAAAGTGCCAGGTTTATTAGTAATATTATTCCAAGTTAACTGAGTTAATTTGACTAAATTAGTATGTGAGTCAATAACTGCTTGTATCCGTTCATTAGTTAAATACAGATTAACTTCACCTTCTGGCAAGTCATCGGTTGATTGCCCAAACTTACTAGAGTAAATGTTGAAATTAGTCATAACTGCCTCTATATTGAGTACTTAATTAAATGGCTAATAACTTAATACTAGCCATTCATTTGATGATTACATATTGATATATTCGATAATTGTAAAGCTGATACTAGCGCTAGATTCTGCTATCGCCTGTAACTCAGTTCTACCCCACGTTATTGAGATGGTATCACCTGGCTTAACCGAAAATGCAGCGTCTGACACGCTATCACCTGTAGGGTCAAATATTAGATATACATTGGTATTTGACCGATTCTTTACAAACACCGTTCTACCGTTACTGGTAGCATTGATAGGCACAACTTCCGTGATAGTGTTAGCAGTCAAACTTATCGCGGTAGTTTCGGGAGTTCCCTGTATTTTACTGCTAATGTTTAGAGTGTCTAAATTGACAACAGAACTAT
>NZ_PKGG01000245.1:0-7001 GCF_046480465.1 Arthrospira sp. PCC 8006 | reverse complement strand
TCTAACCATTTTTGGGGAAAGGTGGGAATTTGCAATACATCAGCTAAGGTTTCCAAAACCAGAAGCCAATCACCACTAAGGGCGGAAGCGGAAATATCTACCCCTTCGGTGGCGGTCCTGACCTCGATATTTGCGCCCCGATTTTCCAGACGACGGGCTAATGATTGCCCATTATAACTGACTGTTCCACTCATTAAATTTTCGGCAGTTAGTAGGGCTAACCCTTCCCGACCTGGAGGGTCAAATTCTTCGCCGGCTTTCACAAATCCCCGAATTGATATCGATGGGGTACTATTGTCGGCTAATAATAAAACTCGCATCCCATTATCTAGAGTGAAAGACTCCGGCGGGGTGATGGTGTGAACTTTGGCGGGGGGAATTTCTGGCAGATATTGGCTGATGGCTGCTGGGTCTGGGGGTTCACTAATGCGATGGTGTCTGGGAGTATGTATATTAACTTTGGTGGCGGTGGAATTAACAGTATTTGCGTCTGTTATTGACTCGGTTTTGGTCTGGGTGGGTTCAAATCTTCCCAGGGTGCGATATTCTGGTTTGAGATAGGTTTGGGCGACTTTTTGCACGTCTGCTGCTGTGACTTGGGCGATCGCTTTTAGATAGTCTTCGCTATAGCGATAATTGCCAGTTGTTGTCCAGTCCAAACCTAATTGCATGGCTTGACTGGTTAGATCACGATTTTCCAGAATAGAACTGGCAATAATTTGGGTTTTTGCCCGATCTAGTTCTTCGGTAGTTACCAGTTTTTGTTGGAGTTTGACAATCATTTTTTGCCAGGCTTTATCGAGGCGGTTCAGAGATTTAGTGGTGGTGGTGGTTCCCCACATTTCTAACCAACCTCCGGCACTTAAATTAATGACTGTACTGCCAGCATCGGTAGCAATTCCACTGTCGATTAATTCTCGATAAATCCGAGAACTACGACCACCATTATCTAAAATATAATCCAGGATATTCAGGGCGGGAATATCATCATGATTAATGGCGGGAATTGGATAAATTACTTGGCTAAATGGAACGGCTCCGGGTTCCTGGAGAATAATGGGTTTATTTGATGGTAAAATACTAGGCGGAAATGTACTGAAAATTTGTCCCCGCTGTACACGGGTCGGAGGTTCATCAGGGTTGGCAATGCCGCCAAATATTTCCTGAATGGTGGTGAGGATTGATGAGGGGTCAAAGTCACCAACGACAATTAAAACGGCGTTATCAGGGCGATAATTGAGATGGTAATAATAGCGGACATTTTCAACGGTGAAATTTTCGACATCGGCTTTAGTTCCACCAATCATTAAACCGTAGGGATGATGGGAAAATGCGGCTGTCATTACGGCACGATTGAGGCGATATTCAGGACTATTTTCATAGCCCTGTAATTCGGAGATAACTACGCCTTTTTCTTGGTCAAATTGTGCTGGAGAAATGAGGGCATTTTTGAGGCGATCGCCTTCCAACATCAGAACAGTTTTTAAGGCATTAGATTCGACAGTATTATGATATGCTGTCTGGTCATAACCTGTAAAAGCATTAAAATCTCCCCCCAAGGTTTCTAACAAACTACCATATTGAATAGGGCGGGTAGTAGTCCCTTGAAACATCATGTGTTCTAGTTGATGGGCGATGCCATTATCCCCTGGTTTTTCATCTACTGATCCGATTTTATACCATACCTGGACTGTCACAACTGGTGCCGTATGGACGGGCTTGGTTAAAACGGTGAGACCATTTTCTAGGATGGTTTGAGTCACATTTTGGCTAGGGGAAATGGTGGTGTCTGTGCCTAAATTGGGTGGGAAGGATGGAGTTGCAATCACTTTAGTTAAAGGGTTAGTTACGATATGATAGATATCCCGATTGATGTCTAACAGCTCAAAAGTTGTTGAATCTCGCAGATACAGGATTAACTAATTATGGCTATAGATGCAATCAATTGTGATGATATTGGAGTTGTGAAAATGGGCAATTGGGAAGATGGTATGATTGACAATAAACATAAGTATCGGGTTAGTTGATACTGGCAATAATGGCAGTTTCCAGATTCATATCTACTCTGATATTGATGGTTATTTAATGACTGAAAGAGGGATAGTTATTAACTGTTCCCTCTGCCAGTTTTCAGGTGGAATGATTAAGGGGTTTACCAGCCCATTGTCCCCGACCCACCTTTAAAAGGTCCGACAATATCTTGGGTAATCCAACCACCGTAAAAATCTCCGGGTTGAGATTGTACTAACTCATCATTAACATAACATTCATCCATGAGACTAGCATAAAAGCTGTAACAGTCTTGGATATCGACAAAATCGGGAGTTGGCTGCACATAACGCCAAGCAGCATTGGAGACTCGTTTATCTCCGACAATGATATCATAATAAACACAAATTCCCTTCCATTCGCACATAGTGCGGCGGTAAGTTTGCACGAGATATTCAAGTTTAATATCATCGCCGGGAATGTAGTATGTTGGGGGGTGGCTAGTTTCTAAAACCCGTTTAGCGTGGCGGGAGTCAGCGAGAGTAATGCCATTAAAAATAATCCGCAGGTGTTTATTGGTATCCTCCAATTTAGCGGGACGGGGATAGTCCCAAACTGATTCTTGTCCGGGACCAGGAGTAATCGGTGATGGTCTAAAAAAGCTCATATTTTGTGGTTTCAGGGTTTAATTAATTAGAATCCGAGGAAGGCGATGTTTAAATCCACAGAGGATTTCCCAGGAAATCGTGCCTAACTGTTGCGCCCAATCATCGGCGGAAATGCTATGATGGCGATCGCTTCCCAAAAGGGTGACAACTTCTCCGACCTGTAAATCAGGAATAGCAGTTACATCTAACATTAACTGATCCATTGTGATTGCGCCAATTTGGGGGACGAATTGACCGCGAATTAGGACTTTCATGCAGTTAGACAACTGGCGGGGTACTCCGTCAGCATAGCCGATACCGACAACTGCAATGGGAGTCCTTTGTTTGGCGATAAATTTATATCCGTAACTCACGCCACACCCGGCTTCAATGGTTTTGATTTGGGTAATACGGGCGCGAATACTCATGGCGGGCTGAAGATTAATGACCGATCGCAAATGAGGGGCGGGATATAATCCATAAAGGGATAAGCCGACCCTGACCATATCATAATGTAAAGCCCGATCGGTTAAGGTGGCGGCGGAGTTAGCCAGATGTAAACAGGGTTTGATAGTAGGGACAGATAAAAGGCTTGTATGTTCCTGAATTTGGGCTAAGACTTGTTGAAAGCGCCAATGTTGCTGATCCATAATGGTGCGATCGCGAATATCGGCGGTGGCGAAGTGGGAATATATACCAGAAATCTCTAAATTAGGTAATCCCCGCACCAGTTGCACAAATTCTAAGGCTTGTTCCCACCAAGTCCCCAGCCGTGACATTCCAGTATCTATGTTAAGTTGAACGGGTAGCGATCGCTGAATTGATTGGAGAGTTTCCGAGAAAAGTAGGGCTTGAGTGGGGGTGCATAAAGTGGGTTGTAGTCCCCAATGGGCGATCGCCTTGATCTCATCAGCAGTATGCACAGCCCCCAGGACCAAAATGGGCTGTTGAATACCTAAGCGCCGCAATTCCATACCTTCAGGAATGGTCGCCACGGCGAAATCGTCAACCCCAATTTCTGATACAATTTTAGCCACACTCACCGCCCCATGACCATAGGCATCTGCTTTAATTACGGCCATGAACCGAGTTTCCGGGGATAGTAGGTGGCGGATCTGTTTGACGTTATTGGCGATCGCCCAACGGTCTACTTCTACCCAAGCACGATGTTCACATTCACCCTCATAGTTATAAGTGCGATCATCCTGGGCTAGTGGCTTAGATTTCCTGCTAACCATTATCATTCCTTAGCGTGATAGTAGTTCAAATACACAGATACAGATATGGTCTGGGGATTTCCCAGCCCAGGCTAAAAAATTAAATATATGATAATATCGGGTCAAAATCATTAGATCGCAGCAATTTATTAGTATGGGCAATGTTCTGGTGTTGAATGCCTCCTATGAACCGCTCAATATCACGACTTGGCGGCGGGCGGTGGTCTTATTGTTGAAGGAAAAGGCGGAACAAGTTGAGCATAATGGTAGGTATCTGCTACCAGATTTTCCCTTCCCAACTGTGATCCGATTACGTCATTATGTCCGAGTCCCCTATAAAGAAATTCCATTAACCCGAAGGAATATCTTGCAGCGAGATTGCCACTCTTGTCAATACTGTGGCTATAAGGGGGATGAATTGACTGTTGATCATGTGATTCCGCGATCGCGCCAAGGGGGTGATACTTGGGAAAATCTGGTAACCGCTTGTGTGCGCTGTAATGTCAAAAAAGGCTGTCGCACCCCGAAGGAAGCGGAAATGCCTTTGAGACATCCCCCCCGAAAACCTTACAGCAGCCTTTATTTTGAAGTGACTCGACACCTCAAAAGTGGCATGAACCAAGAATGGCAAAAATATGTGATTGGCTTGTGAAGCCCCTGGATGCAATGATGACCCAGGGGTTTTTTGCATAGGGAGGTCTGGTGTTGCTACCTCGCCGACAATTGGGACAATGGCAAGCCAGATGTTCCCACGGCGGCTAGATACTCCACCCACCCAATATAGCAGTCTAAAGCCCCTCTCCCCATACGGCGCAATGTAGGGGCGGGTTCTACTGTTAATTACATAAGGGGGGGAGAAGATTAATAAACCCGCCCCCTCTCTCTCTGATACCCACCTGTTAATTACAGAAGGGGGGRASAAGATTWATAAACCCGCCCWCTCTCTGATACCCACCTGTTAATTACATAAGGGGGGGNAGAAGATTAATAAACCCGCCCCCTCTCTGATACCCACCTGTTAATTACATAAGGGGAGAGAAGATTAATAAACCCGCCCCCTCTCTGATACCCACCTGTTAATTACATAAGGGGGGAGAAGATTTAGCAACCCGCCCTCTGGGGAGAGGGAGGTGACGGCTGTACCCCATCAAAAGAAGAAACGCTGTCTAATCAATTATGGCATTTTGAGATGAGTAACTTATATTTAATTCGTCATGGAATCGCGGCCGATCGCGGTACTTACCAACAGGACGAACAACGTCCCCTGACCCCAGAAGGCGATCGCAAAACTCGTCAAGTAGCCCTTACACTAAAACAACTCAAAATTCAGTTTCATTGTATACTTTCTAGTCCTTTGGTGCGAGCCCGACAAACCGCCGAAATTCTCCAATCAACCGGACTTAGTTTAAATCACGAAATTTTGCCAGCTCTAGCCCCTGATGGTGACATTCAACAATGGTTAGATTGGTACGGAAACCATGACAAAACTAGGGAGAAGGATTGGGCGCTAGTCGGACACCAACCGGATTTAGGCAATTGGGCAGAATATCTAATCTGGCAAAAATCTGCAGATGTTTTAATCGTGAAAAAAGCTGGTATAATCGGAATCAAAATTCCTAAACAGGGTATGATACAAGGGAATTCCCGTCTGTTTTGGTTGACAGCTCCTAAATTTTTGTTGGGGCTAAATGAAGGTTAACTTTTGTGAACAGCCATTTATTAATTAATTATTTTAAAATGGCGGTAGTTTGAATGTGTCTGGTAATGTAATACCTGTACATTCTACACATATAGAAAAGCTCCTATGACTACAACGAGTGAGTTTAAGCCCGGTTTAGAGGGCGTTCCCGCTACGCTGTCAAGCATCAGCTACGTTGATGGACAAAAAGGACTGCTGGAATACCGAGGGATCAGCATCGAGCAGTTGGCCGAACAAAGCACGTTTTTGGAAACTTCCTATTTGTTGATCTGGGGAAAACTGCCAACGAAAGACGAACTGGCAGATTTTGAGCATGAAATCCGCTATCACCGTCGGATTAAATATCGGATTCGGGACATGATGAAATGCTTTCCCGAAACCGGCCACCCCATGGATGCTCTGCAAACCTCAGCGGCTGCTTTAGGGCTGTTCTACTCCCGTCGCGCCCTAGATAATCCCGACTACATTCGCCAAGCTGTAGTGAGGCTGTTGGCGAAAATTCCGACGATGGTGGCGGCTTTTAAACTGATGCGGAAAGGGAATGACCCGGTACAACCCAGGGATGATTTGGACTACTCTGCCAACTTCCTGTATATGCTGAGTGAAAAGGAACCGGACCCGTTAGCGGCTCATGTATTTGATGTGTGCTTAACTCTCCATGCAGAACACACCATCAACGCTTCGACGTTTTCGGCAATGGTGACAGCTTCGACGTTGACTGACCCCTATGCGGTGATTGCGTCGGCGGTGGGAACCTTAGCGGGTCCACTGCACGGGGGTGCTAACGAGGAAGTGCTGGAGATGCTCGAAGAAATCGGTTCTGTGGAAAATGTCCGGCCCTACCTAGATAACTTGATGGAGAAAAAAGCCAAAATTATGGGCTTTGGTCATCGGGTATATAAAGTCAAAGACCCTAGAGCAACTATTCTTCAGAATTTGGCAGAGCAACTGTTTGAGAAGTTTGGTTCCGACCAATACTATCAAGTGGCGGTGGAATTAGAAAAGGTGGGTCAGGAACGGTTGGGACATAAGGGGATTTATGCCAATGTGGACTTCTATTCTGGTGTGGTGTACCGGAAATTGGGTATTCCCTCGGACTTGTTTACTCCGATTTTTGCGATCGCTCGGGTAGCGGGATGGTTAGCGCACTGGAAAGAACAATTGGTCAAGAACCGGATTTATCGACCCACCCAGATCTACACGGGAAATCATGCGGAAACCTATATCCCCATTCATGAGCGTAACTGTGCGATCGACCTGCAAGGTCCAGTKATTCAATAGGTATTGAAGTAGTACAGATTGGGATTGGGGGAAAGGGCAATAGATCCACCCCCAATTTCCTTTTTTGGGGCAGAAATTCCCCCAGGGCTGAAAATTTCCCGTGATTGTGAAGATTTGAGTCCCTCCAACGTTATACTGATCAGGGGAATTGCAGCCGTTTTGAATGCG
>NZ_PKGG01000055.1:0-28305 GCF_046480465.1 Arthrospira sp. PCC 8006 | reverse complement strand
TGTGATAAATTCCCATATCTACACCGAAATACCAATCATTGCGGTCTTTCCAGATAATTGCTAGAAGAAATAATAGGTAATTGGGGAGAAAATTTTGGTCTTCGTTATCCACAGGAGTATCATCAGAGTCGGGAAGTTCATCACTGGTGGGTAGGTTTTTATAAAGGTCGATGGAAACCATAGGTCTGAACCAGTAGAAGACAGTTTCTCCCCAATTATAGCATATCTTAATTTTAGGGTGATTGATTAATGTTTAATCAAGTCATTTTTCCCATCAATAAGGGTGGGTTAATCAGTCTTATACTTGGTAGTAGCAAGCTGATATTATGAACCCAACCCTAGGTTATTTTATGGGTAAGTGTTATTTGAATATGTTGGACACTTCTGCATGAATGAAGGCAATATTTGGGTCCCGCTGAATTGCTTGATAATAACGCTTTTCTCGTTCGGTTCCATGTTCATCTACTCTCAGTAAAAATTTGGCTTCTTCTAGTAGTTCGTTAACTTGGTCTAAGGTGACGGGTTCTTTTTCCTCTAGGGTTTCGTCAATTTTGACAATAAATTGGGAAAATGGTCGCAGCCAGCTAAACCAATCATCTCCAATTACTAGCCGGAAAAATTCTCCTTTAGAGGGGATGCGTCCGTAACACTTCTCATAAGTAATGCGTTCGGACTCTAAGAGGTTTTTATGTAAGTTAAGTAAGCCTTTCCGCAACTGACGCAGACGCTTAAATGGTAGATTGAGAGGAGATTGATTTGAGGACATGAATACAAATGCGATCGCTATGGTCTTGGTTATCTTATTATCCCACAGAATGGGTAAATAATGGGTAATTTAATGATAATTTATTCCCCATCTTGGCTAGTATCACAGAGAAAATCATCTGTGATAATATCATCAAATTGGTAAGGACAAATATCGGGAAAAGTTCGCAAAGGCAAACCTGTCTCTCGAAGAGCTAAATCAACCCCAGCCTCGAAGCCATCCTCCAAGGCTTCGGCTATTCGGGACTTTAAACTAGGATTTCGAGATAAATGTCGCCGGGTGGCGCGTCGCTGCTCTCGAATGGTCAAAAACCAACTCCTTGAGCGTTTCTGGGGTTGATATTCCCACTTGAGTAAATGTCCTAACAAGACTGTTAGATGACTGACTAATTCTCGATATTCTTGTCTTCCCAAACTGTCAATTTCAGCGTGTAAATTTTGCCAATCTAGGTTGTTAATGTCCTGTTGGGCTAAGGCTTGTAACTGCCACTGAGTCCAACCGTAAAAGTCCTGTTGATATAGGGAAAGTTTCTGACTATCCATAATCAGGATGGCTATATGTTATAATGGTGCATGAGATTTTAATTAATGATTATGGCATCTATTTCTAGGACGGAAGTAAAACAACTGTTAGAACGTTTGATTTTTGTTGACGATCGCCCTCAAGATTGGGTAGAGGATGTATGGGGCATGAGTCCGACTTTAGGGGAAACTGCCGCCCGTTTGGTTGATGCTTTTGATGCTGTGATTGAATGTTGTTCGGAGGAAAAGTTAGAGAATCTGTTACAGTCTCTCTATAGCGATCGCCTGGATGGAGACATCTAATCTGATAGCATCTTAGTAGGTCCTAAATACTTAGTAAGATAGGGAGAGAACACCTCATAAATCAAGGTTAATGGCTTGCCATGATGCCAGAAAAGATAATAACGCCCCCAAAAGGGCCCTGGCTGTCCAAAGGCTAATTCTAAGGCTTTAGAATCCCCATGCTCAATACCTTGCACATCTCGATATAATTCAGTTCTCAGCCTGGCTAAACTTGCCCAAATTGGCAGAGATTTATTTTGTAAATACTCGTCAACGTGGCTATTTTCCCACCAGGAAGTAGCATAAGCTAAACGTTGGCCTGATGCAGTCCGCAACCAGACTTGACGGCGCAACCGAGGGCCAGGGACTGCCTGAATCAATGGCGGCGCACCATCTGGACTCATACCAATGGCAGACATATCAATCACATCGACCTCTGTAGGTTCCCCTGTCAGTAGTTGCAGGTGGCGCGTTGGCGATCCGTCTCCCAATAGCATAATTTGCCAGGCTGGGGATAGTTGGCTGTGGGGGAGTCCTTGGCGGACTATTTCCTGGTTTCCCTGCCAATGACACCGGAGGCGATGCCAGCCAGCAGGCTTTTTAATGGGGTTAGCGGAGTGAATATGGGCAGTCAATGTTTTTTACAATTCTTAACGTTCGTTCTAATGATAGCGCGTCTTTGTGGTAATGGGTTTAGTCCCCTAGGGGGGAATTTAAGGCCAGCCATGGAGTTTCTGAAGTTTCCCAGAAACCGCTATCGCGATTATGATTAACACAATCACTGAAATTATCAAGTATTATGTCAGAGCCCATGTCCACCCCTAATGATATCACCTTGACGGTCACAGTTTCCCAGGAGTTAATGCAGGAAATTGAGCAAAAATCCCAGGAAAATGGACACAGCATCACGCAACTGGTGCAGGAAGCGATCCGGGAATATTTCACCCTCAATAATGCCACAGATATAGAACTTTTACGTCGTCAGATAATTGAACTCCAGCGACAACTGTTAAGTTGGGAAAAAATCCCCAAAGATTTAACGGCGGTTGAAACTAGGGTAGGCATATTAGAAAGGCGTTTAGGTTCGCTAAGTGTGACTAATCAACGAATATCTTTACCTAGTATTGCCGCAGATGATGAGGACTTTTACGACGAACCGGACGAAATTCTCACGGATTTTTTGTCTGATTAATTGGTAGGGATTTCGTCGTTTTTTAAGGGCAATTTTGGGCATCTAAAAACTTGAGTTGCTGATATAACATCTGAATGCGAGGTAGATGCACTCCTCCGGCTGTAGCCATTTTTAAGGGATTGCCTAAAATGGCATCAATTTCTAGGGGTCGGCGCTGATCATAGTCAATTTTCATGCTAGTTTTATAGGGGGTCATGGTTTCGGTATGAGACAACATCCGATTAATTATTTCCTGGTCAAGAAAGCGATCGCACCCCTTAGCCCCCTCCAAAACTTCCCCCATAATGTCCTCAACTAAAACCCGAGTTGCTGGATTGGACATCATTTGATCTGTGCGGGCATTTAAAACTACTGATAATCCATTATAGGGGATATTCCACACTAATTTTTCCCAACGAATTGAGAGTAAATCTCCGGCAATTTCTAGGGGGATGCCAGCGGTTTTAAAATCTTCCCCAATTTGTTGTAGTCGGGGCGTAATGCCACCCGATTGGTAATTTTGGTCATATTCGGCTAGTTTCATCATACCATAGTCTAAATGGCGAATATAACCGGGTTTGATTTTATTGGAACAAATTACACAAATCCCCCCTAAAACTCGGTGATTGCCGACAATTTCGGCTATTTCTGGCTCAATTCCCAACCCATTTTGTAAGACCAAAACCACGCCATCAGGTTTTAATACTGGGGGTAAAATTTGGGGTAATAAATGATTTTCTGTGGATTTTATGGCGACAATTACTACATCACAGGGGGGGATTTTTTCGGGGTGATTATAGGCTTTGACTTGGGGGAGTTGAAAGTCACCCCAAACTGATTCTATTTGTAAGCCATGCTGACTCACCCAATCATAATCACTTCTGAGTAAAAAATTAACATCTAGTCCAGATTTCTGAAGTTTAGCGCCATAGAATCCGCCTAATGCCCCCGTGCCAATAACTGCATAACTACGAGGATTGCTAAGTTGGGAAACCAAAGTCATATCATCTAATTAATTGATGGGCAAAAGCTGTTAATATTATGCCACAAATAATTATATTTGTCCAGGATTTAACCATTGTTTAATGGGAAGGGGAAGGGGTTGTCTTTGGCGGGTAGATGGGTTAATTGAGATATGCTTAGTTATACCTTGAGCGATTAATGATTGGGGGTCATCAGCAAGGCAGATTTGATATTCTATCTGAAAGGTATGTAGGCTGAGTTGTTGAGGTGAGAGGTTAATTACAATGCGATCGCCACAATAAATCGGTTGGCGATAATCCATAGAAGCATGAACAATGGGAATGGCAAAATCGGGGTTATTGACAAAAGTTTTGAGGTCAATGCCTAGATTAATTAAAGCGGCTTCATAGGCTTGGTGACACATAGACATCATCTGGGCAAAATAGACAACGCCAGCAGCATCAGTTTCGCTAAAGTAGACAGTTCTAGTATAGGCCACAAAAAACAGGAGAGATTAATAAAGGAGCAATTGACGAGTATTATCCCCCTGAAATCGGGGGAATCAGGGGAATCATAAGTAGAGTAATTAACTATCCTTGGTTTTTGATCATCATAACATCAATAATTTTGGTAGCCATTTCCTCTGATAAATCGAGGTAACTGTAGAGGTCATTAAGTAGGTCTTCTTCCTCTGTGGTAATTTCACCATCAGCGAGAGTGATATCTGTAGCAATGGCAAAGGCTGTTTCGCGTAACTCTTTGGGTAGGACAGCGATCGCCGATTTTAACAAAGTATTGTAGCCGTGGGTTTTAATTTCGGTGAGTAGACGATCTAGCATTTCCCGTTTCTGAGTCTGGGAATAGTCGCTAAAAAGCTGCATTCGCGATAGACTACTATTAAGGATTTGAGACTCACTGGGGACAACCAAACCATCAGCGGCTATGGCAATTAAAGCGATCGCCGCAAAAGCTTCTGGGGGGGAAAGTTTAATAGTAGATTCAGACATAGTTAATTTCTCCTGATTGGGGAGTATTTCCGATCTTGATTATGATGACACTGGATGCCGAATTTTTCCAATCTATTGATCAGCTAGGGCAATTTCCGCCGCCAGAAAATCGATAAACTGTCGCGCCGTCCGTCCCGATCGCCCATTATGCCTTGTCGCCCACTGGCGGGCGCGATAATCAAGATCTTCTGGATCGATAGTTATTCCGGCTTGACTAGCGAGATGCCGAACTATGCTAAGATAGGTTTCCTGGTCTGCTGGTTCAAAAGTGAGGGTTAAGCCAAAGCGATCGGCAAATGATAGCTTTTCCTGGACTGTATCCCAAGCCTGTATCTCATTATGGTCTTGAGGGCGGGGACGTTCATCAAAAAACTCTCGGACTAAATGGCGGCGGTTGGAGGTGGCATATACCACGACATTTTCAGGTCGGGCGGTGATATTTCCTTCCAGGACAACTTTTAAGGCTTTAAAAGCATCATCATCTTCTTCAAAAGATAGGTCATCAACAAAGATAATAAACTTTTGGGGAACTCCCCGCAACTGTTCAATTACTTGGGGTAGGTCTCGCAGTTCGGATTTAGTTACTTCAATTAATCGCAAACCCCGATCGCTATATTGATGTAACAAGGCTTTAACCAGGGAAGATTTCCCTGACCCCCTACTGCCATATAAGAGAACATTTAAGGCTGAATATCCCGCCAATAAAAACTCGGTATTTTTTAACAAAGTTTCTCGCTGTGGTTCATATCCTACTAATTGGTTGAGGTGAATCGGATCAGGATTAGCGATCGCCATTAGTTGACCAGAGCGCCAACGAAATGCTTGGCTTTGGGCAAATTTACCAGTTCCATATTTTCGATAATGGGCGGCGATCGCTTCAATGGCATCTCCCCAATTTTCCGATTGGGATAACTGATTCCGCAGGGGGAGTTCTTCGATTTTCTCAACTACAATGGTTTCATCTTCCCAAACTATTGGCAATTGGGGAATTTGGGCGATCGCCTGTACCCATTGAGCAATTTTTGTCCCCTGACATTTATAGAGGGTCTGTAATATTTCCAAGTCGTGACGGGTAGCAGCAATTAAAGAGGGATTTAATGCCGTTAGGTCGCACTGTTGGGCTTGACGAGAAAAGGGATTATCTGCCCTCAGAATTTGAGTGATTAAGTAATTTTGCCAGCTTTGGGATTGTTCGGCTTGGACTCGAAACCAATAACTATAAGCCTGTAAAGTTTGATGGCTTTCTCCTTGTAACATATAGTCTAATAGGCTCAGAAAGGCTTGACCTATGGGCTCTGCCATTACTTCCTGATAAAGCAGCAGGGATAGGGCTTGATGTTGGCGAAATCGAATTTTAGCGATCGCTTCAGATAAGGGTGAGGACATGAGCTAATTTGGCTTAAACTTAAATCTAAACACAACCACGACACTCTCTGATTATATGGGATAGTGACACCCCCAAAAACGTTAATTTTTACAACATTTGGTTCTGGGGAGGTCTGATTGCTGATAAGTTGCTATTGATGGCAGTTGTTAATCAGTAGGAGTTAGGATTTATGAGTTTAGGTATGATCGCCACTCTGGTCTATGGAGTTTTGGCAATTGTGGGGGGAATTGTTGGATATAAGAAAGCCCAAAGTAAAATTTCTCTCATGGCGGGTGTCAGTAGTGGTATACTGTTATTGGCGGCAGCTTTTGGGCAAGCCCAAGGCTGGKGATGGGCGTTAATTTTTGCCCTAGTTATCTCGGTGGTTTTAGTATTAGCTTTTGTGGGTCGATATGTGAAGACTCGAAAGTTTATGCCTTCGGGTTTAATGGTGATTTTAGGAATTGTGGCGATCGCTGTTATGGTTTATCAAATCATTGGCGGTATCAATACTGGGTTGATGGTTTAAAACCCCAACTAGGAAGCGGGCGGATTATCTGGTGTAACAACTACCCGCCCTGTGTTAATCGCCCCCGTTAATGATGCTAAAAATCTCAGCTTTCAGGATGGCTTAAAAAAGGAACTGCTACCACTGTAGCGGTTATGTCTCCTAGGGAGACTTGCAAGCCTGCACCGCCAGCTTTAGTGCGGATATAACCCAAGCCAAACCATCCCTCTTGAGTTTCGGTAATGCTGGTAAGTTTACCGACTTTTTCATCATTGACATTAATCACGGTTCCCGGTTCCACAAAACCAGAAAGACGCAAACCCCATAATCGTTGTTTAACTCCTTTATAAGTGTTGAGACGGGCGATAGTTTCCTGTCCGATATAACAACCTTTTTCAAAGGAAATATCACCCCATAATCCTGCTTCTAGGGGGTTATAATCTTCTGTGAGTTCCCGATCTGGTGCTGGGCGACCCTGGAGAATGCGGAGTTGTTCCCAAATGCGATCGCCCAAAGGAACCGCCCCAGCTTCGGTCAGGGAGAGCCACAAATTCCCCGCCGCCTCTGTGGGAACTATCAAAGTGTATCCTTCCGTAGCTAAACCACTACCAACCGCCACACGGAGGGAAGTATTAGCCACCTGATCAACCCAATGATTTCCGAGGGTAAAATTATCAGGAATGGTAGCCCCCAGTTTTGTCAGCAGAGAGGAACTTTCCGGTCCAATAAGACTAAATACCGCCCACTGGTCGCTGATGTCTTTTAAGTTCACCTTATCCATGGGGAAAATATAGCGGTCTAGCCATTGTAGCAGGTGCTGACGGCGATTCGGCGAAACCAGCAATAACACCGCCTCCTCGGTCATGTAAGCCGTTGCTAAATCGATATTTCGGGCGGTGGAGGTGACAAATACCGTATCAGATCCCTGTCCCGGTTGACGATCGCTAATAGAATTGGTGCTTTGGTTGTGGAGGAAAGATAAACGATCTTCCCCCGAAAGTTCTAATAATCCCCAATGGGAGCGATCGCATAACGCGACCGTCTCGCCAGAAGCATTCAAGGCTTCAGTGTCATTACCAAAACTGAGGGGAACCTGACTAGCTTCATCATATCTGGCTTTGTGGTTAGCGTAAATCTCTGGGAGGGTTTTAGTCATGGTTGTGTTAAATTAGCAAAAACTTTCTCGATTAAGTCTTGAGTTTTGCGATCGAGTTTATCCCAATCTACATCTCCTGTATTATCCAGTAAACTGGTATCAATTTCCACCTCCAGGGATTGGTCGGGTGTATGGGTGGGTTGGTAGTCCTGGAAACAGACTTGATAACACAGATCCCAAATATCAATGTTTACTTGTTGGCCATTATGCTCTAATTTAAGTACATAACCGGGATAGGGGGTGGTATGGGTTTCATAGGTCCCCTTCCAGATAGATGTTTCCAGTTGCTTACGAATGTTATCTAGGACTCTGATTAAAGCTGGCTGCATAAGTATTTCAGCTTGATTCCAAGCCAGTTGGTTTTTAATTTTGGGTTTCATGGATATTAGCCACGGAAGGATCTATTGAGTTATGATTTACATCAAGGGAAACCATCAAATTTTGACATACAGTAACCTCAATTTACCATGAAAATTCTTTTAGTGGATGATGATCAATATTTGAATCAACAATTATCCAAATCTCTGAAAGCTCATAATTATGTAGTCGATATAGCGACCGATGGCGAATCGGGATGGAACTATATCGAAAGTTTTGAGTATAGTTTGGTTATCCTAGATATTATGTTGCCGAAACTGAATGGGATTGCACTATGTCGAAAATTGCGATCGCATAATTATCAGATGCCAGTGTTATTATTAACGGCTCGTGATAGCTGTGAAGACAAGGTGTTAGGGCTAGACGCGGGGGCTGATGATTATCTGGTTAAGCCGATTATGGCTGAAGAATTAATCGCGAGAATTCGCGCTTTATTGCGTCGTCCCACCATTGCTTTACCGCCAGTAATTCGTTGGGGAGACCTAACCTTAAACCCGGCAAAATCGGAGATTTTATACAAAAAATCTGCCCTGGATCTCACCCCGAAAGAATATGGATTGATGGAATTATTTATTCGCAGTCCCTCTCGCGTCTTTAGCTACGATGCCATCATTGAACATCTCTGGTGTATAGAAGAACCCGCCGCCGATAACACTGTCCGCGCCCATATTAAAAGCCTACGCAATAAACTGAAAGCTGCCGACGCAAACCCCCAATTAATTGAAAATGTCTATGGCATGGGATATCGCCTAAAATCCGCAGATAGCCAGATTATTCAGCATAAATATTCATTATCAAAACCACCCTCATCTGTAGAGGAAACAGTTAACGAGATTTGGGCAAAAATTCGAGATAAAACCATAGCTAGAGTTGAGAGTATTCAAGACATAGCTAAGGCTAATTTGCCCAACTTAAATGCTGATAATGAACGCCGAAAAGATGCCTATGTGGAGGCTCATAAGTTGGCAGGTTCTTTGGGAACTTTTGGATATAGTCGCGGTTCAAAAATCGCCCGAAAAATCGAATTTTTACTAGGGTTAGAGGAACCCCTAACCACTGATAAACAAAGGCAAATTGAGCAGTTAACTCAAGACTTGTTAAAGGAGATAACCCAGCAGCCTAATCAACCCAAAATTAACTTAATTAAAGATGTTCACCAAGACAGTTTACTATCATTGTTAATTGTTGATAATGACACCATCCTAGGGGAAAAAATTATTAGGGAAGCCCATAGCCGTGGTTTAGAGGCTCGATTGGCTCCTAGTGTGGGGATAGCCAGAGCCATGATGATGGACTATCAGCCGAGTCTAATTTTACTAGAATTGAACTTTCCCAAGGGTGAAGAAGATGGGATAATGCTATTAGAAGATATCGCCTATCATCACCCGCAAATTCCCGTGGTGATATTTTCAAAGCGATCGAGTTTTATAGATAGGCTGACGGTGTGTCGTTTAGGGAGTCGGGCGTTTCTGCAAAAACCGATGTCTAGCCATCAAATTATGGAGATAGTCACAGGAATCCTCAATCATCATAACATCACGGGAAAAATTATAGCGATCGATGATGATCCGCAAATTTTGGAACTATTAAAAGCCCTGTTATCTCCCTTGGGTTTACAGGTAAAAACTCTAAATAGTCCTCGCAAATTCTGGCAACTATTAGAAAGCTCGAACCCGGATTTACTAATTATTGATGTAGAAATGCCCCATTATAATGGCATTGATTTATGTCAGGTAATTCGCAACGAACCGCGATGGCGTTATCTGCCGATTTTAGTATTAACAAACCACACAGACCCAGAAACTAGGGCCGAACTATTTAGAGCCGGAGCAGATGATTTTATTAGCAAACCCGTAGTCGGACCAGAATTAATAGCCCGTTTATTTAGTCGTCTGCACCGGAGTCGCCTTTGGCGTAGTATAGCGGAAATAGACACCTTAACCGGAGTCGAAAATCGCTATAAATCCACGGAAGATATAAACCGATTAATTCGCCTGGCTAGTCGTCACAAACAACCCCTGTGCTTTGCCATTTTAGACCTGGACAATTTTAAGGATATTAATGATCAATATGGTCATGATACGGGGGACTGGGTTCTGCACCAATTTGGGGAAGTTCTCACCAAAGCGTTTCGCCAGGAAGATATAGTAGGAAGATGGGGAGGTGAAGAATTTGCGGTAGCGATGTATGGTACTTCTAAACAAGATGCCATTAACCGACTGCAAAAAGTGTTAGAAGAGTGGCGTTTGGAGGTTCTAGTCCCAGAAGATAACATAGCTTTTTCTGTGACCTTTAGTGGGGGAGTAGCTCAATATCCAGAAGATGGGGAGGATTTGCAACTACTGTATCGAAAGGCAGATGCCACCTTATATAAAGCCAAACAAGCCGGACGCAATCAAATTATGGGATAATTGACGATGAGCCAAACAGTTTTGATTATTGATGATGATGAGGATATTCTATTTGTAGCCGATCGCTGTTTACAACTGCAAGGGAAATGGCAGGTGCTAACAGCTTCATCAGGAACCGAAGGATTTACCATAGCCAAACAACAGCAACCTGATGTCATCCTACTAGACTTAATCATGCCGGGTGTAGATGGAGAGGCGACGATGAAAATGCTCAAAAATGATATAATGACGACGGAAATCCCGGTGATTTTGATGACTGCCAAAAATTCCCCGCAAGAACGATCGCTTTATTTAGGATTAGGAGCGATCGCCATCATTAACAAACCCTTTGAACCCCTAGAAATTTCCGATCAAATCAGTAATGCTCTAGGTAACTAATCGTGTACTGGCCATCCTTAACCAATCAATTCCAGAGCCTCGCCAAATCCATAATTGGCGGTTCCCAAAGGCTGGCAATTTTTGAAGCAGGCTTAATCGGATTAATTTCAGGAATAGCCGCCTTTTTTCTGAGAACAGGAGCCGGGTGGTTAGGGTCTTGGCGAGTCCAAGGTTCCGCCCACTTTTCAGCTTGGCTATTTTTACCCATATTAGGCGTAGTCGGGGGGCTGTTGTCTGGTTTCCTAGTCGAACGCATAGCCCCAGAAGCAGCCGGAAGTGGTATTCCCCAAGTTAAAGCCGCCCTAGGAGGAATCAAAACCTCCCTAGATCTACGGGTAGCAGTAGTCAAACTAATCAGCACCATAATCACCATGGCTTCTGGATTCACCCTAGGAAGACAGGGGCCAACAGTACAAATCGGAGCCGCCCTCGCCGCCTGGGTAAGTCGTTGGGTTCCCACCTCTCCCAACTATCGCAAACAACTAATCGCCTGTGGTGCCGCCGCCGGACTAGCCGCCGGGTTTAACGCCCCCATAGCCGGGGTTTTATTCGTAGTCGAAGACCTCCTACACGACATCTCAGGATTAACCCTCGGACCGGCCATTATCGCCTCATTTACTGGGGCCGTAGTATCCCGGCTATTAGGCAACAAAGCCATGGGACTACCTCCCACCATAGAAATACCCCCAGAAACCCTATATCAACAATGGTTAATTGAACCCCTAGAAATCCCCTTTTATATCCTGGTGGGTGTTCTCTCGGGAGTATTTGGGGTGTTATTCAGTCGGGGAATTATTACCTTTCAGAAATTTAACCGCCATACCCTAAAATTAGGACTACCCCTGAGTATGGCTGTGGCGGGTCTAATTTGTGGGATCGTTATCTCTGTGCTACCAGAGACTTTTCGAGATAATGCCGGTTTGCGGGAATATATCCTCAAGGGTAATATCCTCTGGACTACCACAGCCCTAGCCTTTGTGGTGCAGTTTTCCCTAACTACCATGGCGGCGGGTTCAGGTGCGCCGGGGGGATTATTTGCACCATCCCTAATTTTAGGCGCGGCTTTGGGGAATACAATTGGCTTATGGCAGGAGTCAGCGATCGCCTTACAACCTCACACTACTTTTGCTTTTGCCGGAATGGGAGCCTTTTTCTGTGCCGTGTCTCGGACTCCCGTCACCGCCGTGGTGATTGTCTTTGAAATCACCACCGATTTTAACTTGGTTCTGCCACTGATGATCTGTTCTGTGGTCTCCTATTTGGTAGCCGAAAAAATCGAAAAAGATTCCCTATACGATCGCCTATTGGCTTTAAATGGCATTGAATTAGAAACCGACCAAAATCCTGACCGTGTAGCCTTAAATATGTTGCACGCTAGGGATGTTATGCAGCGACAGGTAGAAACTCTCGAAGATAAGTTATCCCTAGAACAGGTTAGGTCGGCTTTTTCTCAATCCCATCATCGCGGCTTTCCCGTAGTCAACCAGGGTAAATTGGTCGGTATTATCAGCCAAACTGATATGGCTAGGATTAACCAACAAGACATATCAGAACAAACCCCCCTACATAAGCTGATGACTCCCCAACCTGTTACTATTTACCCTGATGCTCCCCTCAGTGAGGTTCTGTATCTGTTGGGACGGCAAAAACTCAGTCGCCTTCCCGTCGTGGAAGGACGGCATTTGGTGGGAATTATTACCCGCAGTGATATTATTCGCGGTGAACTTGGATATATTAGCGGTAGTCACCAGGTGGGACACCATGCAACTCCCTCCTATGTGGTTTATCAAACTCGCGGCCCCATGGTCGGCAATGGGCGGCTATTGGTGGCTTTGAATAATCCGGCTACCGCCCCGGCTTTGCTACATATTGCGGCGGCGATCGCTGCCGAACGTCATTATGAGCTAGAATGCTTGACTATTATTACCATTGCTCGCCATTTGTCCCCTTCGGAAACTCCGGTAATCATTACTAAACATCGCCGTCTACTTCGAGGGGCCGAACGTATTGCTAAAAGCTGGCAGGTTCCTATTCATACTCAAATTAGAGTCGCCCATGATGTGTCTGGGGCGATTTTGGAGACCGTGCAAGAACGAAATATTGATTTGACTTTGATGGGGTGGCAAGGGGAAAGGTCCGCTACTAATCGGGTTTTTGGCACTGTGGTTGATACCATTATTCGACAAGTACCCGGTGAGGTGGTTTTGGTGAAGTGGGGAAAAGATGTTAACCCCATTTTTAGTGACCCCTCAGATCAGCGATCGCTACAGTTTCCCGTTTGGCGACGGTGGTTGGTTCCTCTGCGAACTGGGGGACCACCACCAGCGGCTATGAGCATTTTACCCGGTTTGGCTAGGTTGAGTTTGCGCCCCGATATCCGACTGTTAACTGTCGTTAAAAATGCTTTGTCCGAGGCGGAAATGGCAAAACTAGACCGCCTAGTTCAGGATTTGCAAGGCCCTATTAATGGGGAGGTGGTGGCAACTGCTGTTTGTGCTAGGTCTGTGGTTGATGTGCTTTTGGATATTGCTAATCATGATTACTGTGATGTGATTGTTTTGGGCGCTAGTGGCGAAAGTATGCTGCAACAGGCGATTAAGGGTAATATCCCGGAGGCGATCGCCCGTGGTTGTCCTTGTACTGTAATTTTGGTACGCCCAGCTCTGATGAATTGACCAGGTTTGGTTTTTCGTTAATAATTCTGCTATAATTTCGGCGGAATTGTCTGACTATTAACTGCCAGGGGCCTTGTCAATTATGACCGAACCCAAAAATCAACAACTGACCCACGCCTTAAATCAACTTATTGGTGATTATGGCATTCAAACTGTTTTGGATTCCCTCGCCGATCGCTGCTTGAAAGAAGCTGATTTTTTGAGGAGCGATCGTAGTACCGAATTGGCCGAAAATTGGGAAGAAATCGGCAAGGGTTTAAAACATATTTTAAGCCGATGGCAAGAATAAATTACCCCAAAAATATGGGCTGATATGCTTGACATTTTGGCTAATTTGTGCTTGTATCAGATAGGGTTATTGCTATTGATTAATTAACCATAAATCCCTTAATCTTAATGGATGTATTCAATGTTAGTTACCGCGCTGCTAATCCTAGGGATGTCCTAGAAATTGCACCACTCATCAGACTGGCTGCCGGGGAGATGATGGATTTTTTACTCCAGCCTCTTCATCAACAATTAACCGTTGAACAAATACTAGCCAGAATGATTCAGTCAGAAACTTCTGTTTTATCTTCTCAAAACATTGAGGTTGCCTATAGTCATGGTCGCATTATTGGCATGGCTAACAGCTATCCGGCTAATCTGGATATCATCACCGAAGAGATGCAAGGGCTATTTCAACCTGAATCTTTGGCTATTATTCAGGCTTTTAATAACGCCAAAGTTGAGGGGAGTTGGTTTCTGAATATTTTGGCGGTTAAGTCACCATATCAACAGCAAGGTATCGGCACATCATTACTCTGGCGAACTAAGCAAAAAGCCTGGGAGTCAGGATATTCTACTTTGAGTTTAGTTACTCAATCCGATAACTTGACCGCGATTCGTTTATATCAAAAAAATGGGTTCCGAGAAGTCCAAAATCTGGTAATTCCTCCCCACCCACAAATAAGCGATCGCCTCAGTTATATTTTAATGAGTTGTGACTTAACTATCTAAATAAATTAACCCCTAATTATGCGACTTCCTAACCCTTCTGAAGGTCTGGCTAATACCTTATATCAGCGTCGCCAAAAACTAGCACAACTGGTAGATTTTCCCGTCCTGTTATGGTCTGGTGGTGTGCGATCGCGTAATTTTCCCGCCCATATTTATCCCTTCCGCGCCAGTAGCCATTTCTTATATTTTGCCGGTCTATCTTTAGTCGATACAGTCATCCATTTAGAAGGTGGAAAACTTACCCTATTTATGGATAACCCAGACCCAGATAGCGCCCTATGGCATGGTGACAGTCCCTCACGCGATCGCCTCGCTGAAATTATCGGTGCCAACTCCGCTTTTCCTAAATCTGAGTTAACCCTAAAAACCCAGAATGCTGCCACCGTCAGAGTCCAAGACCTAGCCACCATTGGCGAAATGGAACGCATTTTAAAGCGCCCTGTAATCGCTCCAGTCGCCGCCACCGGTCAAGATTTAGCCCTCATCAAAGCCATTATTAACCTGCGTTTATGCCATGATCCTGCTGCCTTATCCGAACTCAAAAAAGCCGCCGCCGTCACCGTCAAAGCCCACCAAGCCGGAATTTTAGCCACCCCCACAGCCAGCCAAGAAAGTGATATTAGGGCAGCCATGGAAGCCGTCATCATCGCCCATAATATGACCTGTTCTTATAATAGTATAGTGACCACAGAGGGTCAGGTATTGCATAACGAATTATACCATAATCCCCTGAAATCCGGTGATTTATTATTAGCAGATGTCGGCGCAGAAACCCCTGGGGGATGGGCTGGAGATGTCACCCGCACCTGGCCAGTTTCCGGCACTTTTTCCCCTACCCAAGCCGATATATATGATGTAGTATTAGCCGCCCATGATGCTTGTATTGAGCAGGTCAAACCCGGCGTAGAATATAGGGATATTCATTTATTAGCCACGGCCGTTATCACCGAGGGATTAGTAGACTTAGGGATTTTACGAGGACAGGTAACAGAATTAGTCGAAAAGGATGCCCACGCCCTATTTTTCCCCCATGGTATCGGTCATTTATTAGGGTTAGACGTTCATGATATGGAAGACCTAGGAGACTTAGCCGGATATGCTCCTGGGCGCAAAAGAAGCGATCGCTTTGGTCTAGGTTTTCTGCGTTTAAATAGACCCCTAGCCCCCGGAATGCTAGTCACCATCGAACCAGGTTTTTATCAAGTTCCCGCCATTTTAAATAACCCCAAAAATCGCCAAACCTATCGAGATATCGTCAATTGGGAACAACTCGAAAAATTTGCCGATGTCCGTGGCATTCGCATTGAGGATGATGTATTAGTTACCGACAGCGGCTGGGAAGTTTTAACCGCAGCCTTACCCAGTCAAAGACATCAAATCACAAAATAAGTGAGACTCTAAAGCCTCACTTAGCCACCACTTAAAGGGGATAGATAATTTATAGACCGGGTAGGTTCAACCCACCAGTCAACTCTTCCATGCGTTCCCGCATAATAGAGGTGGAATTATTATAGGCTTCCTTCATGGCAGTTAAGATTAGATCAGAGACTACATCAGGATCCTCTCCCAGCAAATCAGGAGATACTTCTACCCGGCGAGGTTGTTGGTTCCCACTCAGATAAACCTTCACCAGGCCACCACCCGCTTCTCCGAGGACTTCCAGTTCATCCAAATCTTCCTGAAGTCTTTTCGCCCCTTCCTGAACCGCCTGGGCTTTTTTAAAAGCCTCGGCTAGTTCCTTCATTTTACCGAGGCCGAAGCCATCACGAGCGAATCCTTTTCCTTGTGTCATAACTAATTTTCCCTTGCGTCATGGACGCTCTGAGTTTTCCATAAGACCTAGCTTAACCCCAAATTGTACCAGAAGTCTTGATCTAGGAACAATCATGGCGAATCAAACTGGCTTCACGCAGTCAAAATTCTCAGCCTAACAGACTTTGAACTCTCCGAGGATTCTCACCTCTGGCTCTAACAAACAGTACCACTGATGCTGAACTCGCTCTTGAACATGGTGTATCAGTTGAAAGATATCACTAGCGGTAGCCGAGCCGCAATTCAAGATAAAGTTAGCATGGCGTTCAGCTACTTGAGCCCCGCCAATTTGATAACCTTTTAATCCCGTTTGTTCAATTAGCCAACCCGCCTTATGGGGTCCAGGGTTACGAAACACACTACCACAACTAGGTAAATGATAGGGTTGGGATAGCCGTCGCTGTTGGAAATGTTCTGTAGTCTCAGCCATAACCTGTTGTGGGTCATAACCTGGCTGTAACTGGAATGTGGCTTGAGTAACTAAGCGCGAGCCCCCTTGTAAATTAGAGGTACGATAGCGATAGCCCAACTTTTGAGGGGGTAAGACATGGAGAGTTCCCGAACGTTCCAGGATATGGGTATTAATTAAAATATCTGCGGTACAAGAACTATGAGCGCCAGCATTCATAACCACTGCTCCTCCCACAGTTCCCGGAATTCCCACCGCCCATTCTAAGCCACGCCAACCCATGCGAGCAGCTTTCCAAGCCAAGCGGGGTAAAGAAGCACCCGAACCCACCGTAAGCTGTCCAGTTTCCTGGTCAAAGTGAGTATGTCGCAGATAACGAGTACCAATCACCAAACCCCGCAAACCTCGATCGCTCACCAAAAGATTGGAACCGCCGCCTAATAAAGTAATAGGTAGCTCTTCAGAATTAGCCCATTCCAAACAGGCTAGTAACTGATCTAATCTTTGAGGTGCAGTATACCAGTCGGCTGGGCCTCCCACCCGAAATGAGGTTAAAGAGGCGAGGGAAACTTTCGACCGGATCAAACAGTCATTACCCAGGAGGGTGATGGAGCGTTCCGGTTTTCCGTTCACTTGACCTAGAGAGCCAGAGGAAACAGTCATGACCATAATCAAATACTTATTTAATGAGAAATGCCTGTAATTTAATCAGCACATTACATGAGTTAATATCCAGTTACACACCAACAGTGGGATGGATGCCAGAATTGCCATCGGATTGAAAGAATGCCATGACCTCTGGAATTACTCGATTCAGGTTACCAGCACCCAAAAACAGGACCAAATCCCCTGGTTTCAGCAGTTGAAACAAGCGAGTTTTCACGGCATCTAGGGAAGGCTGGTAATCAACATGGGGATGATTTTCAGCAATACGCGCAGCCAATTGTTGACCATTAATCCTGCCCGGATTGGCTTCTCCGGCGCTATAGATCTCAGTGAGCATAACTAAATCTGCATCACCAAAGCACTGAGCGAAATCCTCGAGGAGGGTTTCGGTGCGACTGTAACGGTGGGGTTGAAAAATGGCGACCACTCGTTTAATTTCCGAGCCGGGGTGGATAGGGGTGATGGCTGTTTCCGAGAAAGTAGAGCTAAGACCACTCGAATTTTGAAGCCGACCCCTAGCAGCAGCTAGTGTGACTCGAATTTCGCTAGGGTGGTGGGCATAATCATCAACAAATTGAATACCCCCATAATTCCCTCGATATTCAAAGCGTCGTTTAGTCCCAGGAAATTCAGCGATCGCCTGAGCAATCACAGAAAATTCCCAATTGAGTAATCGACCCACAGCTACAGCAGCCAAGGCATTACTGAGATTATGGGATCCCAGCAATTGTAACTTTAGCAGACCGATCGCCTCGCCTCGCTCATAAACCTGAGCGATGACACCATCAGCAAGATATTGAACAGCATCAACAGTATAGTCGGCATCCAACTCTGGGTTAATGCTATAGCTAATGGTGGGTTTAAGGTAATCTCGAACTATTGGGCAGTCAACACACCCCACAATAGTCTCACATTGATTGGCAAAAATCTTAAAGGTCGAGATCAGTTGATCAAGGTTTTTGTAGTGGTCAGGATGATCAAGTTCAATATTAGTCACAATCCCGATATAGGCTCCTAGTTTAACCAGGGAACCATCAGACTCATCAGCTTCTGCCACCAAATAAGGGCCATGTCCTACGCGGGCATTTCCTTCCCAAGCACTCACCTCTCCACCCACCAGAATTGTCGGGTCCAAACCAGCTTTTAGCAATAGAAAAGCAATCAAGCTGCTGGTTGTAGTTTTACCATGAGTCCCTGCCACGGCAATACTTTGGTACTCAGCCATCAAAGCCGCCAGTAGGTCTGATCTATGAAAAATCGGACAGCCTAACTCTAAGGCGACTTTATATTCGGCATTTTCGGGATGGATAGCTGTTGAACAAATAACTTGCGGAAGTTGCTGTCCTAACTCAGCGCTGGAAATAGATGATTCTATGGGTAATGGTGCTTTCTCTGACGAGATGTTCCCCGATGCCACAGAAGCCATTGACTGCCAATTATGCTTGGGGGTTTTAAAAATGTCCAAGTTGCTGGCATCTTGGCTCCCAAAAATATGAGCCCCCATGGCTTGCAATCGCTCTGTGATATGGCTATTTTGGAGATCTGACCCAAAAACAGGCAAATTTCGCTCGGCTAAAATATGGGCAAGGGCTGACATTCCTATGCCACCAATGCCAATGAAATGAAATGGCCTGCCATTAAAATCGACAGTATTAGGCATTAACTATTCCTCGAGACACCACACCACACCTGCAACAGGCGATTATCATATCAATAATTGCCGCTTGTTGGAAATTCAACCATAGCAAAGTATGGCAATTACAAGATTAAAAGGCGATCGCTCCGATGGCGGCAGAAGGCTGTATGGTATTTGTATACTACATACTCCCCAAAATCGGAAATAACCGGATGCTATCTACATAAAATTAAGTTTAGATCAAGACCAACCGGGGCGGATGCCATATAAGACTCAACACCTGCCATAGCTTCACCCCAGGGCATTTGGGGTCATCATGTCCTCCTTAGATGTGATTACTGAGGCTTATTATCCTAAGTATGCGCCCCTAATCATAGCCGATCGCACCCGTAACCAGAATCCCCCCTAACTATGAGGGAAGGCACAATAGCACACCCAGATCAGCAATTTTGTCTGTACCAGCGGGGATCTAGGGGAATGGACGATTTGCTGTTAACTGACCAGGGACATCAAACCAAAAGTTTCGATACCTAAACTTCAGAAGAGGTCAGCCTTTAGGGTATGATTGGGGTCAAGATAAACTCACGTTATAGAAGGCGTAAGCCTTAGTTGGGCAATACTATCGTTAGGAGAAACAAGGTGATGAAAGTCGCAATCAACGGTTTTGGCAGGATCGGACGTAACTTTCTGCGTTGTTGGCTGACCAGAGGGGAAAATACTAATCTGGAAGTTACGGCTATCAATGACACTTCCGACCCCAAGATCAATGCTCATTTGCTGAAGTATGACTCAATGTTGGGGACTTTGCATGATGCCGATATCAAGGCTGATGAGAACTCCCTGATTGTCAATGGTAAGACGATTAAGTGCGTTTCTGACCGTAATCCTCTTAACCTCCCTTGGAGTGAATGGGGTATCGATCTGATCATTGAAGCGACAGGGGTATTTGTTACCGAAGAGGGAGCATCAAAGCATTTATCTGCTGGTGCGAAAAGGGTTCTGATTACTGCCCCTGGGAAAGGTAGTAATATTGGAACCTATGTAGTTGGTGTCAATGACCATAACTATGATCCCAATGCCCATGTTATTGTCAGTAATGCCAGTTGTACTACTAACTGTTTAGCCCCTGTGGTCAAGGTGTTGCAAGATAATTTCGGGATCATCAAAGGAACGATGACCACTACCCACAGTTACACTGGCGACCAGCGTTTGTTAGATGCTAGTCACCGAGATGTCCGACGGGCGCGGGCTGCGGCTCTGAATATTGTTCCTACCTCTACAGGTGCGGCTCAGGCTGTGGCTTTGGTAATTCCTGAGCTGAAAGGTAAGCTGAATGGGATTGCTATGCGGGTTCCCACCCCTAACGTTTCCGTGGTGGACTTTGTGGCTCAGGTGGAGAAAACCACTTTCACCGAAGAAGTCAATAAAGCTCTCCAAGAAGCGGCAGAAGGACGGATGAAAGGGGTTCTGGCTTATAGCGATCTGCCTCTGGTTTCTAGTGACTATCGCGGCAATAATGCTTCTTCTATTGTTGATGCTAGTTTGACAATGGTTATGGGTGGCGACTTGGTTAAAGTTGTAGCCTGGTATGACAACGAGTGGGGATACAGCCAACGGGTTGTAGACTTGGCTGAGATTGTGGCTAAACACTGGTAAGGGCGCTCAGGGGGGATTTTGGTTCTGGTTAAAAGTGCTGAAATCCCTGTTTTTGAGTCAGGATAATTTCTGAGTTAGGGTGCGTACCTGTAAGTAGGATGGTTTGAGTCTCTGTTGTAGTGACACCAATGATGGCACTTCCTGGGATGTGTTTGATCAGTTGTTGGGCACGATCGCATGGTAGACATAAAACTAACTCAAAATCCTCGCCGCCATAGAGTACCCAATCAAGGATGGTCTCTGCTGGGGCTAGTTGGAAAAGGGAGTTAGAATGGGGCAGTTTTTGGGCTTCTATTCTAGCTCCTACTCCGCTGGCTTGGCTGATCTGCACGATCGCATCAGCTAAACCGTCGCTGCTGTCCATACCAGCAATAATTAGGTGGCGATCGCTATCCCATAGCTTTTGTAGGGTTGGTAATATATCTAGTCGCGGTTGCGGATACTGATGATCCTGTTGAAGCGATCGCTTTTCGGTTTCTGATAGGGATGCACCTAAATCATCATTGAGCAGCAATTCTAACCCCGCCCGGGAGTGACCATGAGCGCCGCTGACGACGATCGCCCATTCCGGTTGGGCTGTCGATCGCTTAATGATTCGTTGGGGCGAAACTGTACCAATAGCAGTAATTGAGATGGTATTGATAGGGGAGCGACAAATATCGCCGCCAATAATTGGGGTTTGGAATTGGTCTAAACATTGAGCCATCCCCTCATATAACTGTTGTACCCAGTTAGATGATGTTTCCCCCCTTAACCCCAAAGCTACGGTAATTCCTAGGGGAGAGGCTCCCATGGCTGCCAGATCTGACAAATTAGCGGCTACGGATCTCCATCCCACTGCGGTGGGGGGGGTAGTGCGATCGCTAAAATGGCAGCCTTCGACTAACATATCAGTTGTCACCACCACAGACTGATCAGCAACCGGAGTCACCACGGCCCCATCATCCCCCACTACTTCTAGGGGACAAAACCTTTTAACCATTGCTAATAACCCCTGTTCACCCAGATCTCGAATTTCCATAATTAGCAGTCAATTTAGCTATTTTTGTGTTATACTAATGCTCTCAACAGGGCTTGTAGTTTCAGTTGAATTTCGGCTAATTCTTGCTCAGGTTCAGACCCGGCGACTATTCCGGCTCCAGCGAACAGTCTAGCTCGATCGCAGTCTATCAAAGCGGAACGAATACCTACGATAAATTCCCCATTACCGTGATAGTCTACCCAACCCAAAGGAGCAGCATATAAGGACCGGTCAAAGGTTTCGTATTGCCTAATTTGAGCGATCGCTATTTCGCAGGGAGTCCCGGCGGCGGCGGGGGTCGGGTGTAGTTTCGCCAATATATCTAATAGGTGAATATTGGGGGATATGGGGGAAGTTATGGGAGTCCACAGGTGTTGAATATTGGATAATTGCATTAGCCTGGGTTTTGGCGAAGGCGAAGGGGTCAAGCCTAAATGTAATAGACGTTCTATGATAAAATCGACTACGGCTTGATGTTCCCGTAGGTTTTTATCACTTGATAGGAGGCGGTGAGCAATTTCTGCATCTTCCGTTTCCGTTTCACCACGGGGGGCAGAACCTGCCAGCGCATCGGTGCTACAATTACCTTGATTGACTGTAATTAGGCGCTCTGGACTCGCACCTATAAAGTTTTGGCCTTGGCTGTTTCCGGTGGAAAAAATGTAGCAGTCGGGATAAAGCGATCGCAAATTTGCCAGGGAATTGATGAGCCGAAATGGTCGCTCTGAGCAAATATCAAAGGCTTGGGATAGCACAACTTTACTGAGTTTTCCCGTATCAATTAACTGCAAATTCGCCGATACTGACTTATGAAAATCTCCTACTTGTGGATTTATCCAAATGGTTCGGGGGTGTAAAGTGTTGGTTATTTCTGCTGGAATGCTGCCATTTGTCAGATTATTAACTGTGTCAATTTTTGCCGATATAGACAGAGTTACAGCGTCAATATCTGAATTTTTGTCGACCAAAGTATTGATTAGTAAACTATAGCRATCGCCTTTTTGATAGAGTAGGATTGATGGTAAAAATAGAGTGGCGGCGGGAAAGACTGGCTGGGAATGATAGTTATCTACATTCGGGTAATTCCTGAGATAATAATGCTCCGAATTAGATTGATAATTGTCTTGAAAAAACGTGAAACTACAACAAAAAGCTGGGGCGGTCAAATCCGACTCAGACCCGGCGATAATTGTCCGGCGAAACCAACCATCGATAAACTCCTGAGATTTGGCAAATCTTTCCCCGTTGTTAATAGTTAATTTGACGGCAGCATCCCAGCCGACGATCGCCTGTTTTGACTGAGCTTTTTCAAAGTAAAAATGTGGCTTATCCTCTGTTAAGAATGCTTCCAGAAACCGGAGAGGGTCAACGGCATCAATTTCCCGAACAATACTAATAATTTGAGGCTCAGAATTGACAAGACAATTTTGCTGGCACTCACACAGAAAGCGATGCAGTTCCCGGCGGTCTTGCCAAAGCAATTGGGGAGGAGGTACAGCCAGCATAGAATAGAATAACATATCAATATAGGGATGTTACCAAGAAAACAGCCTTTGCGCCCAGAAGGTCAGTTATTAGAGCAATATACAACACTGACTGATATTGGTTCAAGACTTGGKAAGCTTGACCTAGCCGACAATTGGGAAAAATCAGTTCGGGAATTATGCCATTAGGCTTTAGAAAAGGCAATATTAGCGATCGCCTCTGGGTTGTCTGCGGTAATAAACCTTAACAAATCCGGCCCTAGGAGAGGGTCAGAGGGTGATAAGGCGATGGTATTATGAATTGACCCACCCACTGAATTGGCTGCATTTGACTAGACTCATGAAACTGCCTGATGGCCCTAGATTAATGTCCCCCCTGCAAATTTTGCAGCTTGTTATTGATCCTCCCAAATACCTAGAAAACTGTGCCGATAAATATGGCGATCGCTTTACTTTGCGGGTTTTAGGCAATAATTCGCCGCCGGTGGTTTTTTTTAGTCATCCACAGGCGATCGAGGCAATTTTTGCCGGGTCTGAGGGTCTGTGTCCGGCTGATCAATTGGAGTTAGGACGCATTACCCATGTATTTGAGCCCCTGACCGGGCCACAGTCTTTAATTGCTAAAGATGGATCGGAACATCAACGCCTGAGACAGTTGTTAATGCCACCCCTACACGGGAAGCAACTACCCCGCTATGGTGAGGCGATCGCCAATATTGCCGACTCCGTGACCGAAAACTGGTCTGTTGGTGATTGTATCTCTATCCGCAAGTATACCGCCCGAATGTCCCTACAAACCATTTTACAGGTAGTTTTGGGGTTGGGTCCCGGTTATCTGATGAACCAACTGCAACAGACCCTAGAAACCTATTTAGAGTGGGTAAATTCCCCCCTCAACTCCCTACAGTTTTTTTGGCCGGCTTTACAAAAGGATCTCGGTGCGGCGAGTCCCTGGGGCAAATTTCTCCGACAGCGACAACAAATTGATGATCTGATTTATACTGCCATAGGCGATCGCCGCCGGGAAGCCACAGGGGAAGATGTCCTATCTTTGCTAATTTCCGCGAGGGATGAAAACGGCGAGGGTATGAGTGATCAGGAATTGCGCGATCAGATTATTACCCTATTGCTCCTAGGTTATGATACCACCGCCTCAGCCACTGCTTGGGTATTTTATTGGATTCATAAATTCCCCCACATTAGAGATCAACTGGTCGCCGAATTGCAGACCCTCGGAAGTGATAGCGACCCGGCGGAGGCGGTGCAACTTCCCTATTTAACAGCAGTTTGTCGGGAGGCTTTGCGTCTTCACCCTATTGCCTTAATTTCTCAGCCTCGTGTGGTGCGTGAGTCTGTGACTATTGGCGGCGATCGCTTTCAACCTGGCACCGTCCTAGTCCCCTGCATTCACCTAGCCCATAGGCGATCGCAAACCTACCCAGAACCCGAAAAATTTCGACCCGAAAGATTTTTAGAACGTCGATTTTCCCCCTATGAATACTTCCCCTTTGGTGGCGGTTCTCGTAGTTGTATCGGCATGGCATTATCTCTATTTGAGATTAAAATCATCCTAGCGACTGTCCTCAGCCGTTGCCAATTTTCCCTAGCTGATTTAGGTCCTGTGCGTCCCGTGCGCCGGGGAATTACCATTGTGCCTTCGGATAACTTTAAACTAATTGTTGAAAATATCCGACCCTCCCTCATTCCCTCCGTTGTTTAAGCCACATATTTAAATAATGACTACCAAACTGATTGCTGATTCTAATTCTAAGCTGTGGGTAGCTGCCATTAAGCCACCCATGTACAGCGTCGCTATTATGCCTATTTGGGTCGGAACTGCCCTCGCCAAGTCGGAAACTGGTTTGATAAATTGGGGCGTGTTTATGGCGTTCCTAACCGCCGCTATTTTCATCTTAGCTTGGGAGAACCTACTTAATGATGTCTTTGATTCCGAGACTGGTATTGATAAAAATAAACATCACTCTCTGGTCAATTTAACCGGCAATAAAGCCCTGATTTTAACTATTGGTAATATTTGCCTCGTGGTGGCGATCGCCCAAATTATCTTAATCTGTTGGTGGCAGCAAGATTTAACCATTTTCGGGTTAATTATCCTCTCCTGTTTTTTAGGGTATCTTTACCAGGGGCCCCCTTTCCGTCTCGGTTATCAAGGCTTGGGGGAATTTCTCTGCTTTTTTGCCTTCGGACCCGTAGGAATGTCCGCCGTTTATTATAGTCAAACCCAAACCTGGTCAATAGTCAATTTAGCCGCCTCTGTTATAGTCGGAATAGCCACCACCTTAATATTATTTTGTTCCCATTTTCACCAAGTAGAAGATGATATCGCCGCCGGAAAGCGATCGCCCATTGTCCGCTTAGGGACCCAACGCGGCGCGCAAATTTTACCCTGGTTTTGTGGTAGTATTTTCGGATTAACTCTCATCGCAGTTGTTGGCGGATTTTTCCCAGCTTGGACCCTATTAAGTTTTGTCGGAGTCTTCCCAGCCATTCAATTATGCCGCCATGTCCTACAATATCATAATCAACCCCAACAGGTTAGTAACTGCAAATTCATCGCCGTTTCCGTTCACTTTTGGAGTTGTTTATTATTGGGCTTAGGGTTTATCATTTAGGGTGAATAAACCCAGTTTCTGGCTCCCACCACAAGTAGATTATAGGCACGTCAATGGCTGTTAAAAAAACCCAACTATATAGTTCCCTGTGGGCAGGTTGTGACGAACTCCGGGGGGGAATGGATGCCTCCCAGTATAAGGATTATGTTCTTACCCTGCTATTCCTTAAATACGTTTCTGATAAATATGCCGGGAAACCCAACCCCCTGATTATTGTTCCCCAAGGGGCTGCCTTTAGCGACTTGGTGAAGCTGAAAGGTGATAAAGAAATCGGCGATAAAATTAACAAAGTTATCGACAACCTCGCCGCCGAAAATGACCTTAAAGGCGTGATTGATATTGCCGATTTTAATGACGAGGATAAACTGGGCAAAGGCAAGGAAATGGTTGACCGCCTCTCCCGGTTGGTCGGTATTTTCGAGGGCATTAATTTAAGCGCCAACCGCGCCGACGGCGATGATTTGCTGGGAGATGCCTATGAGTATTTGATGCGGAATTTTGCCACCGAGTCCGGCAAAAGCAAAGGACAATTTTACACCCCCGCCGAAGTGTCTCGCGTCGTCGCCAAAGTGTTAGCAATTCCCCCAGAAACCCGCCAAGATGCCACCGTTTACGACCCCACTTGTGGGTCAGGTTCTCTATTGCTAAAAGTCGCAGACGAAGCCCCCAACGGATTAAGCATATATGGGCAGGAAATGGATAACGCCACCTATTCCCTGGCGCGGATGAATATGTTTATGCACAACCATCCTACGGCGGAAATTTGGAAAGATAACACCCTCGCCGCACCTTATTGGAAGGAAAAAGATGGCAGTCTGAAGCGGTTTGATTTTGCCGTAGCTAACCCCCCATTCTCTTACAAATCTTGGAGTAATGGAGTCGATACCGCCAGAGATGAATTTAACCGCTTTGGGTATGGGGTTCCCCCCGCGAAAAATGGCGACTATGCTTTTTTGCTGCATATTCTCAAATCCCTAAAAAGCACCGGAAAAGCGGCCGTAATTCTCCCCCACGGCGTGTTATTTCGGGGGAATGCCGAGGCAACCATTCGGCAAAATCTAGTTACCCAGGGCTATATTAAAGGCATTATCGGCTTACCCCCTAACCTGTTTTATGGCACGGGTATCCCCGCCTGTATTATTGTCTTGGATAAAGCGGAAGCTGCTACTCGTGACGGCTTATTTATGATAGATGCCAGCAAGGGATTTATCAAAGATGGCAATAAAAACCGCCTCCGCAGTCAGGACATCCATAAAATCGTCGATGTGTTCAATAATCAGCTAGAAATTCCCCGCTATAGTCGCCTGGTCAGTCTGGAGGAAATCGCTGCCAATGACTATAACTTAAATATTCCCAGATATATCGATTCTAGCGAACCCGAAGACCTCCACGACCTCAACGCCCACATCAACGGCGGCATTCCCCAGGGAGACATCGATGCCCTCGGTCATTATTGGCAGGTATTCCCCACCCTAAAAGCGGACTTATTCACCGAAACCCGCCCCGGTTATTTTCAGTTATCAATTACCAATTATAGCGATTCTCAGACTCATGAGGTAAAGCCCTCACCCCAAACCCCTCTCCCAGAAGGGAGAGGGGCTTTAAAAAGTACCTCACCAATCCGGGAACCGCTATATCAATTATCAATTAAAAACCATCCCGAAGCCGTTGAGTTTGTGAGTCGGACTCTGGCGCTATATCATCAATGGCGCGACCATCACCGGGCGAGGTTGGAAAATATCGCCATAGGGGACAAACCCAAGGAGTTGATTGGGGAGTTATCGGAGGATTTGCTGGGGCGGTTGGCGGCGGCGGACTTGCTGGATAACTATAACATCTATCAGCTTTTGATGGGTTATTGGGGGGAAACCATGCAGGATGATGTCTATTTGCTGGCACAAGATGGCTGGGAAGGGGGGAAGGTTTTAAGGGAGTTGGTGGTGTCCAAGGGGCAGAAGTTGACGGAAACGCCGGACTTGGTGATAGGGAAGAAAAAATATAAGGCCGATTTGATTCCCCCCAGTTTGTTGGTGGCGCGGTATTTTGCCGAGAAACAGGGGCAGATTGATGATTTACAAGCCGATTGTGATGGGGTAACGCAGGAGTTGGAGGGGTTAATTGAGGAAAACACGGGGGAAGATGGGGCGTTAACGGATGCCCAAACGGATGGGGGGAAGGTGACTAAGGGGAATTTAACCAAGTTGATTAAGGGGTTGAAAGGGTTGCCGCTTTTTGATGGGTCAGAAGAGGAGAGGCAACAGTTGGCAATTTGTGAGGAATGTTTAGGGTTATTTGACCGGGAAGCGGAGTTAAAAAAGGCGATTAAAGCGGCTCAGGAGGCACTGGATAGGTTAGTGTTTGCCAAGTATCCTAAGTTAAGGGAGGAGGAGATTAAAACCTTGGTAAT
>NZ_PKGG01000648.1:0-290 GCF_046480465.1 Arthrospira sp. PCC 8006 | reverse complement strand
ATAGGGTGTCATCATGTCAACCGCCATAGAGGGTATTGTTATCATTTCCTCCATCTAAGAAGTCGTTATTTTGACCCACATACAGGAGATCATTACCCCCACCTCCGATAAGAGTGTCATTCCCCGTAAAACCATAGAGGGTATTGTTACCACCCCCACCATAGAGCAAATCATTTCCTTCTGTTCCCAAGATTAAACTAGTACCGTCGCCACCCTCAAAAACATGATCTGCACTGGGTAGAGTCGGCGTGGGAGTTGGTGTGGGTGTCGGTTCCGAAGGTGTAGGTGTG
>NZ_PKGG01000019.1:0-42846 GCF_046480465.1 Arthrospira sp. PCC 8006 | reverse complement strand
ATATGACTCAACGTTGTATCGTCGTTGCCCAGCGGGGGTTCTGATGGTCTCGATTGAGCCATTTTCGTCCCATCTGCGGAGTGTTCTTTCATGGACTCCAAGGATTTGGGCTGCTTCCTTGGGTTTGACATATCTGGCAATAGGTTTATCCTCAACTCTTCTCGCTTATTATACCATATTGCCCTAAAATATTAACCTAATTTGAGATTAAATCATGCTCTCTAGGATTTGATCAAACCTTGGGAGGCGATCGCCTTAACACATACTTGCCCATTGCTCAGATGATATATTAAAATGATAATCGTTCTCACTCTGGGGTTAGTATGCTCAGTCAAATCAACCGTCCCACGTCTGAGGAAAACCATTACCAAAGCGATCGAGAAAAGCTGCGGCGAATTCGCCACACCTGCGCTCACATCCTAGCAATGGCGGTGCAAAAACTATTTCCCGAAACCAAAGTCGCCATTGGTCCCACCACCGACACCGGGTTTTACTATGACTTTGACCGGAAAGAACCGTTCACCCCGGAAGACTTGGGGGAAATAACGAAGGAGATGAAACGCATCATCAAAGGTAACTTGCCAGTAATTAGGGAAGAAGTCAACCGAGAACAAATGCGGGGAGAAATTCAGCAATTAAACGAACCATTAAAGTTAGAAATTCTCGATAGTATTCCCGAAACGGAAACCATTACTCGCTATTTTATCGGTAGCCCAGATATGGGGCGGGCGGTTCATCCCGAAGTCGAACCCTCTCTGATGGAACCCGTGGTTATTCCCCCCCAGGAATTTTGGTGGGATTTATGTGCAGGACCTCACTTGAACTCTACGGGCGAAATTAATCCAGATGCTTTGGCGTTAGAAAGTGTAGCCGGGGCTTATTGGCGCGGAGATGAAACCCTACCGCAACTGCAACGAATTTATGGCACGGCTTGGGAAACTCCAGAACAACTAGAATATTATTGGCAGCAGAAAGAAGAAGCCAAAAAACGCGACCACCGCAAGTTAGGACAGGAGTTAGATTTATTTAGCATCCAAGAAGATGCCGGAGGCGGTTTAGTATTTTGGCATCCTAAAGGCTCAAGAATGCGGCTATTAATTGAGGACTATTGGCGGCAAGCCCATCTGCAAGGGGGTTACGAGTTATTATACACGCCACACATTGCTAATTTAGCACTGTGGAAAACTTCCGGTCACTATGATTTTTACCGAGACAATATGTTTGACCAGATAGAGATTGAGAACCAATCCTATCAATTAAAGCCGATGAATTGCCCCTTTCATGTATTAACTTATCAAAGTCATTTGCACTCTTATCGAGAGTTGCCAATTCGCTGGTCAGAGTTAGGCACTGTGTATCGGTATGAACGCTCTGGGGTATTACATGGATTGATGCGAGTGCGGGGGTTTACTCAAGATGATGCCCATATTTTTTGTTTGCCCGAACAGGTGGCAGATGAAATTTTAGGGGTGTTAAATTTGACGGAAAAGATTTTATCGGATTTTGGCTTTAGCAAATATGAGGTGAATCTTTCTACTCGTCCGAGTAAATCGGTGGGGAATGATGCGGTGTGGCAATTAGCAACGGATGCTTTGATTGCTGCTCTGAATACTAAAGGCTGGGATTATGTGACTGATGAGGGTGGCGGGGCTTTTTATGGACCTAAAATAGATATTAAAATTCAGGATGCGATCGCTCGATTGTGGCAATGTTCGACGATTCAAGTGGATTTTAATTTGCCGGAACGATTTAATATGGAATATGTGGCGGCGGATGGTTCTCGGCAACGTCCGATTATGATTCACCGGGCAATTTTTGGGTCTTTGGAGCGATTTTTTGGGATTTTAATTGAGAATTATGCGGGAGATTTTCCCCTGTGGTTGGCTCCGGTAATGGTGCGAGTGTTAGTCGTGAGCGATCGCTTTCGAGATTATGCCAAATCCATTGTCCAAAGTTTAAAACAGCAGAATATTCGCGCGGAAGTCGATAATACTGGGGAGCGTTTAGGGAAACAAATTCGCGCCTGTGAACTGGAGAAAATCCCGGTTACAGTGGTGATTGGTCAGCGGGAGTTAGATAATCAATCTTTGAGTGTGCGAACTCGCTCAAGGGGAGATATAGGAACGATGACTCTGCCCCAGTTGACTGAGGAAATATTGAAGGCGAACGCGGCCAAATCCTCAAGTTATTAACTAGACGAATAGTTGGATAATTGGAGAGATTTCCTCAACAGGGAATTGGAAATGAAAACCCAATTCCCTGTTGAGGTCAAAAACTAACTAGAAACCAATAATTTTATCGGCAGCTAAAATCAAACTAGGAATATCCTGATTCTCTTGTGCCAATTGAGCGCCATTCCGCAAATTCGCAGCGGTGATTCCGGCGGCTTCGGCACAAGCAGGACAAACCATGACCTTGCCTCCAGCGGCGACAAAATCATCATACATTTGAGCCAAGGTCATCGGACTACTACCCCAGCGCAAGTCTAAGGGTTGATTTCTAGAGGCAATTCTCACCCCCTCCAAAGTCAAAACCAGTGTCACCTGAGCGCCCCGTTTTTGGAGGTTTGTGCCTAATTTCAAAGCCATGAAAGCCGCATGAAGGTCATCGGTGCCATGAGTCAGGTGCATAATAATATTTTGCCCATCACCCCTGGTTTGGGATTGTCCGACTTGGGTCTGATGTTGAGCCGAGGCGGTGCGGGAAAGGTTGACCGACGGCTCTGCCAACACTCCTAAAAGGCTAAGTGCGGCGATCGCTAAACCCAGATGCGTTTTTCTCATAAAACCTTCCTAACAATGCCATGGGAGCAGTCCTAGAAGCCAGCCAGATGCTGGCACTAGGGGTTGATCAGGATTTTAGCATAATTGGCGGCGGCTCCAATCAAGAGAACGGTGTTGACTTTTCCCCTTAATTAACATTTGAGGATAGAAACTTCAAATCTTGATTATTTTGGTAACGCTTCACTGGTTTGAGTCGATACAGCCATCTCCTCAACCGGTGCAGCAGCGCGAACAGCCCGAAACATCCCAAATCGGCACAAACCCGCCCCAAAAGCTAACCGCATTAACACGAATGTGGGGACTTCTCGCAAAGATTTAATAAATCCGGTCACCCCAAAGCGAATAATCCCCTGTGGACGGATTATCCCCTGCCAAATGGAGTCTAGCCAAGAGGGGAGGGTTTCTGCACTCCAGTCGGCGGTGCTGACTTCCCCAGAAACAAGTCCTGTCTCCTCTATGAGTTCGGCAAAGCCTTCAATACTAGAGAAAGCGGGATGAGACCATTGATCTAAGAGTTGCCGCATCACGGGTTTTTCCCAGAAGTTCAAAGGTTTTTGGCGATCGTCCCGTTGATTCCAGTCCGCCACCACTAAAATGCCCCCCGGTTTTAATACCCGCATCATCTCTCGCGCATATTGGGCTTTATCGGGCATATGGGGTCCGGCTTCAATAGACCAAACCACATCAAAACTGGCATCGGGGAAAGATAACGCTAAGGCATCATCCACCTGAAACTGAGCGCTAAGACCTTCTGGAGTGAGTTCCTGAGCGCGTTTGACTTGCTCTTGGCTGATGGTAATGCCTGTGACGGCAAAGCCATAATCTCGCGCTAGAATGCGACTACTGCCACCGATACCACAACCGACATCTAAAACTGTTGTGCCGGGAGGTAGGCGGTCTAATCCCCCCCAACGAGCCATTTCATGCACAAAGTCTTCTTTAGCTTTCAGGAAGTCTTTGGGTTGTGGCGGTGAGCCATAGTGACCGAGGTGGATATGTTCCCCCCAGTAGAATTCCAGGATGCCGTCATTGGTCCAATCATCATAGGAGCTGGCAACAGAATCGGCGGATTGATATTTCCGAGGGGAAAGGAGGTAAAGTGCTAATCCTAGGAGAAGTGCGAACAAAAGCAGACTAATGATGATTAAAAAAAGGTTGAACATGGTATAATTGTGTTATAATTTAGGATTGGGTGAACTAAAGAAACTGGGTTTCTGGGTTAAGGTTGGCGCACTCGATAAGTGCTATGACAATCTAAGCACGTTTGTCTGACTTGTGTAAATGACTCGATCGCATTAATGGGATTTTGTTGATTGTTAACCACAGTTTTCAGGGTTTCAAGTGAGGTTTGAAAGTTGGCAATCAGTCGAGAAAAATTATCGGGTTCTGACCAAATTAATGGCTTGGCTCCCCAGCCTTCTGCGTGGGTCATAGCGGTTCCGGGTGGGAAAACTTCGGGCATATATTCAGCTAGGGATAATAAGCTATTAATGTGGGTTAGAGTTTGATTGGCAAAAGGGGCATTTTTTTCCAAAATCGCTTCGAGAGAACGATAATGGGCTGACAATGCTTTCATGTATTGGCGACGATAGGCGATCGCTAAATCCCTGTCTACGGCTGACCCAGAAGTATTTGAGCTTAAATTGATGGCAGGATTGTTAGTTGTATCTGTGAAAGAATGGGGATAAACTTTCATCAAAAAACCTCCCAAAATAACCAGTAATACAGCAATTACGAGGGTACAAATAAAGCGAATTAATTGAGTCATGGGGAAGATATTATGGTTGTGAATTCCTTTTTGAGAGCGATCGCCAAACTCCTAAAAAAGCATTTCGGAGTCGATAGATAACTTGAATTGCCCCCGGTTGAGGCTGGGGTTGAGCTTTTCTAAGTTCCTCCTGTTTAACAAAAGGATGGACAGAAGTGGGAATTTTTCCGGAGCGACATAGATAATATTTGAGCATGGTATTTCTGCCAAAATTGAACTCAAGGCGATAGCCATATAATTGAAAATGGTCAAGTTAAAGGGCATCAAGGTATTGATTAAAAGTCATGAGCAAGGTTGAGGAATTTCGCTATTTTAGAGCAGTGTTCATCTGTGCCGTCTGACGAAAGGAGGCGATCGCAACCAAGCGGTTTGATTGTGCATCCCACAGCAGGAATTTGGAGCAGTCTAGTAAATCCCTAATATGCAGTGTCTTCACCTCCGAGAGCAAATGACAATTTTCCTGATGACAAGCGGCGAGATAGTAATTAGGAATTCTCGACGAGAGATGATGAATATTGTGATAGCCAATGTCGGCGCTAAACCATCTGAGGAGGGCTGGCAATTCTAAATAACTACTCCCCTGAACAGCTCCCAAAACATAGTCCCAGCCGGCTGTTTTATGGGCATAAGACCCCTCAAAAATATGTTGTACAAAAAATATCCAGATAAAAATCGTTGCCGAACAACTGAGGGTAATGGAGTAAATACTCCAAAACAGCCCAAAGCCCCATAAATGACTGAGAAAAACCCAGCCCCCGACCACACAAATATTGTTAAACAAGAGATCCCAAAACTCAGTAGCAGATTGCCAGTATTTTGACTGATGAGCGGATATAGTTTGCGCTAAGTGAAACTCCGAACCTTTGGGCAAATCAGTTAATACATGATGGGCGAAGTCGTAAACTCCCAGGATTAAAATAAGTCTAGGCTTGATAACCAGGTAAAAAAAACCGCCCGGAATAGCCATCAATGGATGTCGTAGGACTTCATAAAGTTTTTGATTTAACGGATCAAGCTGATCAAACTCGTCAGTAGACAAGAAATCTGCGACACCCCGATAGCGCTCCCAGTCGCCATTAGTTTGGTGATGGTAAGCATGATCTCTTGACCAGCCATATTGGGGCATGGCATTGATTACACCGAGCCCAAATCCGATAATTCGGTTCATCTTTTTTGACGGAAAAAGAGAATAATGTCCGCAATCGTGCATCAAAGAAAAACAGCGCAGGGAGAAGAGAATCAGCAGGGCAATAATCGGGGGTAGAAGCCATAAAGAAATAGATGCCGCACCCGGCGCTAACATCCATAAAAGAACATAAGGCACAACGGTATTGAGAATTTGATAGGTAGCGCGCAGGTTGCTGCTTTTGATGTATGGAGTCAAGACAAAATCTGATTTTTTGAGTGTATCCATTGTTTTTGTCTATAGGTGGGGATGAGTTTATTCTGGTTCCGAGACCCTGGGCGATCGCCCCCCGCCGGGTTGGACAATTTTCTGATTTAATGGAAAAACGTCGGGCTGAAATTCTTCCCAGTGTTTGCAGATTTGCTCGTAGCACTTCGGGGGGGTAATCGGCAAATTTTTTAGGTATAAGAATGTCACCTGATTTAATGACTCCAACAGAAACACTAACTCGGTTTCTGGGCTGTAAGTATCCACAGCTTCCAAAATGTGAGCATTCATAAAGTGGTGTCGCAGAATCACCGTGTCAGGGGCAGCCAGCCACGCATTTAGAAAAGGGGCGAGACGCGATCTGGGTACATAGTGAACCTTAAAAACCTCCCCCGCAATTCCTACTGTTGACGTACTGGTGCTACAAATCACCGCACCCCGTTCACCATTGAGATACCCTACCCAGGCGTTATAGCCTAGAGCCAATAGATTCGTAGCAATAAAATCTTGCTGCCAATTCATCGGCGGATTTGGCGGCTGATTCTTGGCGCTATCTGTTTCATTCATAAGAAATATCAGGAGGTTGGCACAGATTCCCCCGTTGTGAAAACGGGGGATTTAGGCATCAATTATTTCTCAGTCAGATTAGCTTCTTGGCGCAGGATTTTTGCCGCCTCCACCATATTTTTCAGGGAAGGAATCACCTCTTCCCAACCCCGTGTTTTCAAGCCACAATCAGGGTTAACCCAAATCTGTTGAACGGGCAAATTAGCCACCCCGGTTTTTAACTGTTGCACCATCTCTTGAGTGCTGGGAACCGCTGGGCTGTGGACATCATAAACGCCGTTCCCCACTTGATGTTTGTAGCCCGCATCAGTAATTTCAAACAGGGTTTCGTTATTGCTGCGGCTATTTTCAATGGACAATACATCCGCATCCAACCGCTCAATATGCTCAATAATATCCCCAAATTCCGAGTAACACATATGGGTATGGATTTGGGTTTGGGGTTTGGCAATAGCCGCAGATAAACGGAAAGCATCCACCGCCCAGGATAGATACTCATCCCAACGTTCTGGCTTGAGGGGGAGTCCTTCCCGCAAGGCAGGTTCATCAATTTGCACCATCTTCGCCCCAGCCGCTTCTAAGTCAGCGACTTCATCGCGCAAGGCTAAGGCAATCTGCATGGCTTGTTCACTGCGCGGAATATCGGTGCGGGTAAATGACCAGTTAATCATGGTGACCGGACCGGTTAGCATCCCTTTGACAATTTTATCGGTCAGGGATTTGGCTACCTTAAACTCTCGAACTGTCATGGGTCCGGTGCGGGCGACATCTCCATAAATAATCGGGGGACGCACGCAACGGCTGCCGTAACTTTGCACCCAACCATGTTCGCTAAAGGCAAAGCCAGATAACTGCACACCGAAAAATTCCACCATATCGGTGCGCTCAAATTCGCCATGTACCAATACATCGAGTCCGGCTTCTTCTTGGAATTGGATGCACTTGGCAATTTCGGCATCGATCGCCGCTTCATATTCGGCTTGGGTAATGTCACCCCGTTTCAGTTTCACCCGCAGTTGCCGCACTTAGGAGGTTTGGGGGAAAGACCCGATGGTGGTGGTGGGGAATGGGGGCAAAACGGGCTGGCGTTCTTGACGTTGTTCATAAGGCAAAGTCCGCTCTAAATCCTGGGAGGTCAGATTTTGCAGGCGTTCTTTTACCCCCTGATTAACTGGGCTAAATTCCTGGAAGGTTTGCCATTGGCTGCGGATGACTTCCAGATACTTGTCAGGTTCTTGGGTTCCATAGGAGCGATCGGCCCAATCAGCCAGCAGTGTGATTTCTAATAACTTCTGTTCAGCAAAGCTCAAAACGGACCGCAAGGGTTCGGGGAGTTTGGTTTCTCGCTGGGCATCGTATGGCACAAATTGCAGGGAAGCAGACGGCTGAATCCGCAGGTTAGGGGTGACACGGGAAATGGCTTCCAGGGTTGACAAAACGGAGTCGGGGCGAATTTTCCATACATTGCGGGCATCGACAATTCCCGCCCCCAACTCTTTATCGTCGGGGAAACCATACTGTTGCAGTAACTCTAGGTTACGCCCACGGGTGAAGTCTAAACTAATGCCAGCGACGGGTAATTCCATCACCCAGGGGTAATTGTCTCCCAAGTCATCAAAGTAGGTGACCAGGTGAATGGGTAAGCCTACTTGGCTGAGAGATTGATAAGTTGATTGATAGAGTTGTTTAAAGTTGGCAGCATCTCCCAATACTAAAGCGGGTTCATGGATTTGGACTTCAGCGACACCCATTTTTTGGAGTTCTTGGAGAAGCAGGAGATAGCGATCGCCTAGTTGTTTTCCCGCTTGGTCTTGATTCATCTCCAAACGACTCAGCCGCAGCAAAGTCACCGGACCCAAAACAATGGGAACAGCGCGATTGTCCAATAAGGTTTGAGCGCGATGCACAGTTTCTAGAAAATCGCTAAAGTCGGCTGGCTGCAATGTTTCGGGAATTTCTGGGACGAGGTAGTGATAGTTGGTATCGAACCATTTAGTCATTTCTAGGGCTCGAATGCCATCAAAACCCCGCGCCATGGCAAAATAACGGTCAAGTCCGCTAAAGGATGCAAACCGTTCGGGAATGATGCCTAAGCGGATACTCCAGTCTAAAACGTGATCGTAGAGGCTCATGTCGCCAATACCAATGCGATCGATACCGGCATGAAGTTGAGTTTCCCAGTTTTTGAACTCAACTTCATTCCGAGTCTGGATGAGGGTTTCTGCGTCCGATTTACCCCGCCAAAAGGCTTCTAATGCCTTTTTTAACTCGCGACTTTTACCAATACGAGGATAGCCGAGAGTCGCGGTTTCCAGACGGGTTTGTGTATAAATTTCCGAGGTCATAAATTGCCCTTGTCCTTATGGTGAAAATAGTCACAGAAATCTAGTCCATCCCCGCGACAAACCAGCGGAGTGAACAATTGAGCGCAGCAGAATATCTGCCAAATTGAGTTGAGCAATACTCAGACCAGACTGATTAGAGTCACGCTTTGGACGAGTGACCCTCTGCCAGTCAATGTCTACATAAGGCTAGTTTTCTCAAAATGGCAATTTCAAATCAGGGCGCTACCCATGCAACGCCAGGGGAGTCGTCCTAAAAAATGAAGGCAATATTAATTGTGAAAAAGCTAAACGAACCATCATCCGTACCTCGCAGACGAAAAATAACAGTTTTTGGTGCATCTCCAGAGGAGACAGTTCGGCGGGCATTCTGACTTCGAGAGTTGTGTCTCTCCTCACAGCTGCGGGACAGCGCCGGATTTACGCCGGACTTTCCCCCTTACGTCTGATGGCTGGTCCCCATCAGAACCGACAATATTTAAGCATGATAACACACGAAGCGGAGATTTGACGAAATCATGGAAAAGTTACTGTAAACTGGGGGAACAACGATAGATGTCAGCAACCCGGTTTCTAGGGCTTAGGGTTTCACCAAGCGGCCAAGCCGCCCAAAGTCCATGGGAGAGCCACGGCACGAGAGCTAAAATTCTCAAATACAGTCGTGATCGCTATAGCCAAAGAACCAAAGGCGATCGCCTACTTATCCCCTCTGAAAACAAAGATAGTCAAAATGCAGGGTTCTCAAAAAATTCAGGTCGGGGTGAGCGACTTACGGCAAGCCTTTCATACTCATTTTCAATCGGCTGAACAAATTAAACAGATTTCGGCTTATTTACTCCTATTCTATGCGGTTGAATGTGGGCTAAAGAGCATTTTGCTCAAACGAAACCAGTTGCGAACCACAGCACTGATTCCCGATCCAACCCTCTTATATGAATCTGGTCATAACCTAGATAGATGGGTCAAGGAACTGAAAATTTCCGCCAGCATAATTAGCCAAACTCCCAATTTTCATCTAGCCCAAGGTGGTTCAACTTTAAACATAGAAAAAGCTCATCAAGCTTGGCGATATGGTATTAATATTAAGCCTGAAGATGAAAAAGTTTTAGTTGAGTGGTTAAACAGTATTAGCCAATGAATTAAGGAGAACATAAACCGATGATTCCCTCAGATATTCGTCTTTATACTTGGGTTGATGTAGAAGAAGTTTTGCTGCGGAAAAAAAAGCAAAATAAATGGCCAAACGGGTTGGTTTGGGCGCGAACCTACTGGGACGGGTTAACCATGGGAATTCGTCCGGGAACTCAAGCAGAAGCCCAAAATTGGCTGAGTGAAATCTACGACCCTCGCTTCCGAAATAATTATATTATCTTAGAGAGTGTTGATGAAAATCAACGGATTTTGCCGATTTGGTGGGAAGAAACCGAGGAAGACCCCCCAACTCCTAGACTGACTCCGAGTTTATCCAGACCTGGAGTGCTTTTTCCTCCTAGTGAGAATGTCGAACCTCCGGCTATTATGCCATCAGATTTTCCCCCAGTGGTGGCGTTTCATTCTTTTAAAGGTGGAGTGGGAAGGACTACTCATGCGATCGCCTTAGCCAAGGCTTTAACTGCTAAAAAACAAACGGTTCTGTTAGTTGATGGGGACTTAGAACCTCCGGGAATTAGTTGGTTATTTGAGCGAAGATTGCCCTATCCTCCCGTTTCTTTTGCGGACTTGTTAGCATTGGTTCATGGTGATGAATCTCCCCATTATGAAACCGCCATTCAATTAGTGAGCGATCGCCTACAAAATGCCTTAATTGATGGGATATTTATTCTGCCATCATTTCGCTCTACTTCAGGATTTACCTCTTTAGAAATTCGACCAGAACATCTGATCCAAGGTTCTCAAAATGCTTTTATCTTGACCGATATCTTAGCCCGTCTCGGGAAATATCTGGGAGTCGATGTGGTCTTGGTAGACTTGCGGGCTGGACTCTCATAATTAGCGACAGGTTTAATTTTAGATCCGCGAGTTTATCGGATATTTGTTACTACCTTGAGCGGACAATCGAGCGCCGGAACGGCGAGAGTTTTAGAACTGATTGGAGAGCGATCGCCTTCCACCAGAGAAGAAGACCCATTCCCCGCCTTAATTTTCAGCCAAGTTCCTGAAGATAAAAAATTCACCGATTGGGTGATTGAACCTGAACAACAATTGCTGGAAGCCGCCAAAACATTTATCGAAGACAATGGGGATATTCTCAGAGTAATTACCCCCTTTGCTGATAGTTTGCTGGTTTTACCTCCTACTTGGGAAGAGGTGATGAGTAAGCTAGAGCGATCGGGTATTGTAGATGCAGTTAGTCCACTGCTAGATTGGTTGCCTAGTCCAAGTGGTGCATCAATCCCAGAAAGTCTTCCTAGTTTAAGTTTAAAATCTCAACGACAACAGATTAAAGAATTGGCGGAAAAATTGGTTTATGCTGAGACAGCACAAATCGATAATTTTTTGGCAACGATTCCTTTAAAGCAATTGGCTTCAGACCATCGATGACAACTCCCTATTACAGTCGTAGTGGGCGCTAAAGGTTCAGGAAAAACTTATACATTTATGCAAATTGTTCGCCGTCAAAATTGGGAAAAATTTGTCCAGGAAACTGGGTAAACAGTCACAAATAATGCCTTGATAGCTCCCATATTATCATCAAACAATTTAGAGAATACTGCCAAAATAATAGTCGAAAATGTGCAAAGAGAAACTGCCAAAATATTAATGTTTTCTCATCCTAAATTCTCTAACGATATTCGGGATTATATAAGACAAAATCAGACGGGAAACCTCCATGAAGGTCAGTGGCGGGAATGTTGGCTAGATGTCATAGCTTGGGGGGTGGGATTTAAACCGGAGGAAGCCGGGGCGGGTCGAAAATTAACCGACCATTTATTTGAAAAAAAACAGCAGCTTATTGTCGTCATTGATGGGCTAGAAGACTTATTTCAAAACTTTGATAATGATGAAAATCAACAAAAAGCTCTACGCGCTTTACTGCAAGAAGTACCGGAATGGTTGGCGCAACAGCCCGGTCGTCCTTTGGGAATAATTATTTTTGTCCGGCGAGATATTGTCTTGGCGGCGGTGCGTCAAAATGCCGCTCAGATGATGGCTCGTTATCAGCCTTATGCCTTAAAATGGAATCGGCAAGAAGCACTTAGATTAGTGGTTTGGGTTACCAAAAAAGCCCTTCCAGATTTTAACATTAATCTTGACAAACTGCCAGATATGAGCGAGGAGGAAATCACCGATACTTTAGTCCCACTGTGGGGTAAAAAATTGGGTAGTGAAAAATCTAAAGAAGCTCGTTCTGTGCAATTTGTCCTGGCTGCTCTTTCTGATTTCAACGGTCAAATTCAATCGCGAGATTTGGTCAGATTTTTAAAGATAGCCGCTGATAAATCTATGAATGATACTCGGTGGCAGTATCGAATCCTTATTCCTAAAGCAATTCGGGATGCTTTACGTGACTGTAGCAAGGAGAAAATAAAAGAAATTCAGATCGAAAATACTGCCTTAAAAAAGATTTTTGCGAAATTACAGAAATTGGCAGACGCTAACCGCAAAATTCCTTTTAGCCGCGAAGCTGCTCAGTTATCGACTGAGGAAATTAAAACCTTATTAGATAATGGCGTAGTCATTCAGGAAAAAGATGATTATTATATGCCGGAAATCTTCCGTTATGGGTTAAACTTTAAACTGACAGGTAGGGCGCGCCCTCGCGTTTTATCTCTGGCTCGGCGTGCGGGACAAAGTTCTTAATTGGTCAGTAATCAAACCATATATTAAGCAGCGATGATAAATCTGTGCTTTTGACTGATAATTAGCGACTTAGGGTTGCTATTAACAACACTCAGGCTATAAATATGATCATGGTTTTGGGGGCGGATAATTCAGAATGTTTGCTCTAGTGTCGCACAAGCTGATTAACGACTAATCACAATCAATCCCTGGCCAGGGCCTCCATGAATTTCCACTTGAGCTACATCCCCTGTTTCTGAATAAAAGCGAACCGTACTTCTCGACTGTGAGGGTATCGATCGCCATTGACGGGAATTCGAGTCGTACTCTAGGTTTGTGGTATAACCATCATCCCAACGGATCACAATTCTCCGAGAACTTTGTTCAATGGAGCAACCAGTTGACTGCGCTTGGGGTTGGTTCTGACCATAAAAACTGCAACGGCCCCGATAGTTTCGGCTCGATTGTGCTTGACCTGGCTCCATTAGCATCAAGCTGGAGGCGATAAGGACACTGCTCAGGTAGGCAGCTTTCTCTAGCAAATTTGATCCGAACTTCATGGCGCGTAAACCTTAATATTATCTGATCACAATTGCCCTTTGTTTAGGGTATGACAATCCAATTAACTTGTCAATGGCTTTCGCCCTTAAATTATAGTCTTTTAATCCGGTAGTGCGATCGGGTACTCCCATGACTTGACCAATGAGGTCGAAGGTTTCATAAATGAGCGATCGCCTCGATATCCTCCCCGGTGCAACCAATCACCCGCCTGCCAACTCATAACTATCAGCCAACCTCAACGCCTTGGATTTTAATCCCAACCGGGTAAAATAAAAGTCTGGTTATCCCATACAAACTTGGTTGCGACCTTGAGACTTCGCTTGATAGAGTGCGAGGTCTGCTTGTTTCAATAAATCATCTAAGCATCGCAAATCTTTGGTCAATTCTGAGAGACCAAAAGAAGCCGTTATCTGAAAATCAGATGGGATATCAGGATGGTTAAAGTACAGTTGGGAAATACTCACCCGCAGACGCTCTGCCATGTCTAGGGCTTGTAAAATTTCGCTTCTGGGTAACAAAACCATAAATTCTTCCCCACCATATCGGAATGCTAAATCATTGACTCTCAACAATTGATTTGTGAGTTTCGCGACTTTTTGGAGGACATAATCACCAGCTAAATGTCCGAACTGATCATTGATTTTTTTAAAATGGTCTATGTCTATCAACATTATAGAGAGTGGGAAGCCCATTTGCTGGTGGTAAGCTATCTCTTGTTCTAGCCTAGAATTTAAAAAGCGGCGATTTAATAGCCCGGTCAATTCGTCAATGGTTGATAACTGCTCAAGTTTTTTGTTGGCTACCAGTAGCTCCCTATAGGTTTCCATGAAGTCGAGTACCGGAAAGCAGAGGGTCTGGGCATTGACGCAGGGGATGGTCATAAACAGCAGTAAACCCATCATGTGAAAGTTGCTTATTGTATCATCGGTACTCGGAGAAAGCCAGAAATTTAGGAGGATTAATGTTCTGGCAATCAGAACTATAAACAGCATCAGATCAAGCCAAAGCATGATCCTAATAATTGTATTTCTACGCACCGGTTCTCGGAGGACAATTAATCCTGGTATCAGGTAAAAAATTGCATTTAGGGCTGATGTGTATATTCCAGGTATCCACTTATGGTGCATAATCGAGATGAGAAAAATCAGGCTAAAAACCAGTACACTGAGCGCAATAATTATATATAATTTGTGGATTTTACGATTGATAGATTTGTCTAAAAAAATGAAAATAGAATGGGTTAGCAAAATGGGCATTAAGGCTAGAAATATATTAGATAATGGCAGTGTATATACATTAACTCCATAGCTAAACCTCAAAAACAATAACAGACATCCCAAAGCGAATGAAAAGCATCCATAAGCCATCCATTTGAGAAAATCGTGATTCCTAACCTTAAAAAAAGCCATTAAGAATACACCGTTAGCTGTAAAGTTCAACGCGGTAGTCAAAATCAGGGTTTGTAAGTGCATTGATGGTAATGAAACTATTCAATTTTGGTGATTAATATCGCTGGGTTCATCAATGATATGATAGCGTTATTGAACCACAATTACTATTGTACTATCACTCATATAAAATTTCCAGTAAGTTAATATGGTGGTGAAAATATGGTGGGGGCAAAAAATTTTTGCCCGTACCAGATTAAGTTAGACTAGCTCAGATAGAACTTGGGTTAAGCCCAGCCCAGAATTTGGGCAACCTCTTCAGCCAAAGACAGAGGTTCAAAGGGTTTAGCAATTACACCACTGACACCCAGACTATCAAACTTTTGGCGATCGCGATCTTGAATTTTCGCCGTCAGTAAAATCACAGGAATATCTTTCGTTTGCTGGTTCGCTTGTAGTTTTTGAAAAGTAGCAAAACCATCTAAATCCGGCATCATCACATCAAGCATAATTGCATCCGGCTGTTCGCTTTCCGCAGTTTCTATGCCTTCCATACCACAACAGGCAGTAATTACACTCCATCCACCGATCATCTCCAAACTCAGTTGAGCAATTTCTCGGATGTCATCTTCATCATCAATTAATAGAATTCGCTTAGTTGTCATCTGTTTTCCTTTACTATTTCTGATTCTGATGCCGCTTCGCATCAATTTAGAGGTTAATGGGTAGGCTGACAAAAAATGTACTTCCATCGCCAAAAATACTTTCCGCCCAAATTTTACCGCCATGCTGTTGGACAATGCTGCGACAGATAGCCAGTCCCAATCCAGTCCCCCCATTTTGTCGAGAGTCCGACGCATCCACCTGTTGAAAACGACCAAAGATAGTCTCAATTTTATCTGGTGGAATACCACGACCGCGATCGCGCACGGAAATCAAAACATGATTTTCCTGTGGTTTGGCGGTAAAATCAATCCGCTTGTTAGCCCCAGAAAAGCGAATGGAATTACTCAACAAATTGGTGAGCATTTGAATAATCCGATCACGATCAACCATCACTTTAAATTCCAGAGGAACCACACAGAGATCAACCCCGGCTTTCTCCGCCACGGGTAACATTTCATCAGCAGCTTGTATCATCAAATCCGCCACATTGACCCAATGTTTCTCCATGGGAAGCTGACCCGAGTGCATTCTCTCCAGGTCAAGGATATCGTTAACTAAACGCATGAGGCGATCGCAATTAAACATAGCGATATCTAACATCCGTTCGCTTTTTTGCGGACTAGAGGCTAATAAGCCGCTAGATAATAGCCCCAAAGAACCACGAATAGAAGTCAGGGGAGTACGCAATTCATGGCTAACGACAGAAATAAACTCATCCTTCATCTTTTCCATCGCCTGCCTTTCCGTAATATCCTTAAACGTGATCACAGCCCCAATGATCGCCCCTTCCTGTCGCATGGGCGTACTGACATACTCCACAGGTAAAATTGTCCCGTCCTTGCGCCAGAAGACCCCATCTGTAACATAGCGAACCTTCCCATCTTCTAGGGTAGCAAAAATTGGCGATGGCTGGAGGCTCTCTGGGTGTGGTTCCCCTGGGATCTGGGAACGAAAGTGGCCCTTAGTAATCCGCCGTAAATCGCTCATAATTAGTTCTCTGATATCATATCCAGTCATCCGCGCCCCAGCCGGATTAATAAACGTGATTTTACCATCTTGGTTAAGACCACAAATTCCTTCCCCCGCCGAATCAAGAATTAACTCATTTTGGTGGCGAAGTTGCTCTAGGGTACACTCAATTCTTTTACGATAACTAATATCCCTGGCAATCATCGAAATGCCTGTAATTTGACCTAAAGCATCTTTAATAGGGGAAATCGTTAGAGAAACATCAATATTTGCACCATCTTGGCGGACATGGATAGTTTCATAATGATCAATACCGCCTTGCGCCGTAATGCTAGTTAAGATGCGAGGCATTTCATTAGGTCGTTCTGGTAAAGCCAACATCGAAATCGGAGAGCCAATGGCTTCCGCAGCACTATAACCATAGATTTGTTTGGCTCCTTCATTCCAACTCAAAATTATACCATCTAAGGTATTCCCAATAATCGCATCTTCCGAAGATTCTACCATGGATGCTAAACGAATATAATCCGTTTCTGCCTGTTTTTTTGCGGTAATATCTCGACCCAAAATTACTAACCCTTTCCGGACTCCCGTGGCTGTAAAAAGTGGCACTTTCATCACATCATAAATTCTCAGAATGCCATCATTTTGACGAATTTTTTCTTCTTCTTGATAGACTTTCTGAAGCTGCCAAGCTTTTTCGTCTTTACACTGAGAATCTAAAAGTATTTTTTGATAACAAGATAAAGCATTCACGTGTTTAATTATATCAAAAATTTCGGCATCAGTTTTACCACGATAATCAATCTTATTTAATTGCAACAGGTCTAAAACTGCTTGATTTGCCTCTAGCCATCTCCCTTGGCTATCCTTAAAACAAACCAGATCCGGAATAGCATTAATTAGCGTTTGCAATAGTTCGGAACTGGCTCGTAATGCTTCCTCAACCCGCAGGCGATCGGCAATTTCTTGCTTCAGTTGTCGATTGGCTGCTTTGAGTGACTGGATGAGTTTCGTTTTTTTCGGAGTTTTTTTTCTCGCCATTGGATTTTAAAAACCTCATGGAGCATATAAATGAGATGAAATAAAATGAATTTATTTTATGTAGAATTAGGTCATACAATAGCTAGAATATCTAGCGGTTTTAGTGATAGGCAAAATCGTTTCTGGTGGCTAGGTTCTGAGTTCTTTTGAGTCTATTAACAATGCGAGTAGCAAGTTCCGATCCGGTGAAAGGTTTGGTTAAATAATCATCGGCTCCGGCTTGAAAAACTTGCTCGCGAATTTGGCGATCGGTTTGGGCGGTGACAAAAATAACTGGAATTCCTCGCCAGCGAGGATCATTGCGGACAATTTGGCATAATTCAATGCCATTGAGATGCGGCATTTCTATATCTAAAACTAACAAGTCAGGGCGGCTTGATTCCAGAGTTTTCCAAAATTGCCGAGGATCTCCTAGGGTTATGGTTTGAATACCCCAAGGTTGCAGTAAGGTTTGGATTGCTGCTAACATTTGGGGGTCATCATCGACTATCATTACCCGGGTATTGATGGCATAATGCTGACGAAAAACGTCCCTGATTACAGCGATCGCTCTTTCTATCGTAACGGGTTTTTCTAAAAAGGCACTACCACCCAGGCGCACCACTTCCACTCGCTTACTGATATCTCCTTGGGTGGTGAATACTACCGTAGGTATGGGGGGATTTTGTTGGGTTAGGTCAACTAATAGCTGACGGAAAGGATAGCGATCAAAGTTGAGTAGGACTACTTGGGGATTCGGGAGGAGTTGAAGCATATTTTCTTCCCTACCGCTGGGGGTGCGATCGCATATTTGCCGTATGGTCGCCTCTTCCGTGATAATTTCGGCTTGGATCTGATGACGACTCGCTTCTATAATTAGATTTTGGATAAATGGCTCGTTGGTGTCAATGATTAGTAGCCGGGGAGAATCGATTTGCTGTTGGTCAGATGTACAATTATTGGGGCGATCGGTTTCGACAATTTGATGTAGGCGATCAATCAGAATTGATAGAGATGGTAGGTGTTCACTAATTAGGGGGGTGTCCAGTTGCAGGATCAGCTCGATCTCACGAGCCACCGTTGACCCTTCCCTCCGTCCGAAGGTTCCCAGTGATCCGGCTAGTTTGTGGGCTTCCTGGCGCGCCTGTTTTTGCATTTGCAGATTGATCTGTCCGTCATTGGCGGCGGCGATCGCTTTTTCAATCGTAATTATCCGATCGTCTAGGGTCTCTCTAAATCTTTCCCAAACTTTTTGGATCGATTGATTCAGTTGGAATTGGCGATCGCTATCCGGTTCTGAGTTAGCCGTAGCGGTAGCTGAATGGAGTTTCTCCAAATTCTGATTCAGCCGATATCCTAACCCATAGACAGTTTCGATAAACTCAGCACCAGCACCAGCCGCTTTTAGTTTTTGCCGTAATCCCTTAATATGAGCCCGGACCGTATTAGCAGAAGGCGGATCATCAAAAGTCCACAACTTATCTAGGATTTTATCAATGCTGTAAGTCCGTTGACGGTCCCCCATTAACAGTTCCAGTAACCCATATTCTTTCGGGGTTACTTTAATCGGTTTTCCGTTATAAGTAACATCGCAGGTGCTAGTATCCAGCACCATTTTTTCATAGGTGAATACTGATGATGTCCCCTCGCTACTACGACGCAGCAAAGCACGGATACGAGCCGATAATTCCGCAATATCTAGGGGTTTAACCATGTAGTCATCGGCTCCCGCGTCTAAGCCTTTAACTTTGTCCTGTTGATTATTGCGCGCCGTTAATAGCAGTATCGGAACTTGGAAATTATGCGATCGTAATTGGTGACATAAACTAATACCATCCAGCAATGGTAATTCTATATCCAGTAAAACCAGATCATAACTGCTGCTTTGGATATATTCCCATCCCTGCTGTCCATCATTGACGACATCTACCTGATATTTCTGGCTCGTCAGCATGGCGACCAGAGCATCTGCTAGGTGTAAATCGTCCTCAACCAGAAGAATACGCATTGATGCACTTAAACTTGGAATTGTTGAGGACAGATGTATTTAGGAAATGTCTGTTTATCCCCCAACTCCGAGAGCAAAACTCAACTCTCTTTCTGAAGAAACAGCCAAGGAAATTACCCCTTTTCCTGAGAAACTCCCCGATCCCCATTTACTTTTTATCGTTCCTCAACAATAAATTATAGGGTAAATCCTGCCCAAAAAACTGCCTCTGGACAATTAACCTTCAGCCTCTGGCTAATTAGGGGGTTCCACCACCGCTACTGATGAGAACCCCCATAACCTGAAACTACAAGTGACAGTGATTAGATAACTGATTCAACTTCCGCAATTTCCGGGATTTTTTCCCGCAGGCGGCGTTCAATCCCCATTTTCAGCGTCATCGTTGAACTGGGACAGGAACCGCAGGCTCCTTGTAGCCGTAGCCGGACAATAGGACCGTCAAGTTCTACAATTTCCACGTTTCCACCGTCAGCCATCAAATAGGGACGTAGTTCGTCCAGGACGGTTTCCACATTTTCTGGAGTCAATGCTAAAGTAGTCATGATTTATCGGATCTGTTGTGCGATGTATTGAACAATTATGATCTTACCCCCATTTTAGCTAGTTCGGCTACTTCCTCAATCTCAACCCAAATCTCCCCCCTTGAGTTCGATATCAGCACTATAGCCGGGAAAGTTACGATCCTCAGTATAGCGGTATTCCTAGGCTTGGCGAAATAACTCGCCAGCATCTGTTGTTGATTCTGTCATGAAATCTGGCAACTATCAAAACACATATATTATCTATTATAATCTATTGACCGTAAATTTACCATAATTTTATGAAAATTACCGATTTTAAATTATAATAATCTCGGCGCTATGGATATCAATTCTGTGTATACATACCCTAGATCTTATTTTTGGGCTACCATACCCACAGCCTTTTATTCTGATTATTCATTTAAAGATAGACCCCTGGGGGATTTCATCAATATATTATTCCCCATGATTCCCCCTTTTGCCACCTAACCTATGGCTATCTACTCACTCTAAATAGTCTCAAGTATTAATCAAAGTTATCACCCATGTCTGCACGTCCTATTTATCTTGATTGTCATGCTACTACCCCGGTAGATAAGCGCGTTTTAGAAGTAATGATTCCCTACTTTACCGAACATTTTGGCAACCCCGCCAGTGTGAATCATCTCTATGGTTGGGAAACCGAAGCCGCCGTCAAACAAGCGCGACAAATTATCGCCGATGCCATTAATGCTACTCCCACCGAAATAATTTTTACCAGCGGTGCAACCGAAGCCAATAATTTAGCCATTAAAGGAGTAGCAGAAGCCTATTTTAGCCAGGGTCGTCATCTAATTACTGTCGCCACAGAACACCATGCAGTCCTCGACCCCTACGATTACTTACAAGGCTTAGGATTTGATGTAACTTTACTCAGCGTTCAACCCGATGGCTTAATTGATTTAACCGAACTAGAAGAGGCTTTTAGACCCGATACAATTCTAGTTTCAGTGATGGCTGCTAACAACGAAATTGGGGTATTGCAACCCCTAGCTAAAATCGGTAAAATGTGTCACGATCGCCACATATTATTTCATACAGACGCAGCGCAAGCCTTGGGGAAAATACCACTAGATGTTGAGGAAATGAAGATTGATTTAATGTCCTTAACTGCTCACAAAGTCTATGGACCTAAAGGCATCGGTTGTCTATATGTGCGTCGTCGCCAACCCCGCGTCAAAATCGCCCCCCAAATTCACGGCGGCGGACAAGAAAGGGGGATCCGTTCAGGAACCCTTTACACCCCTCAAATTGTCGGATTTGGGGCGGCGGTAAAATTAGCTTTAAGCGAAATGGCAAGCGAAGCCCAACGGTTGACAAAATTACGCGATCGCCTTTGGAATCAACTGTCAACCCTTGACGATATCCGTCTCAATGGTCATCCCACCCAACGCTTACCTGGAAACCTAAATGTCAGTATTGCCGGGGTAGATGGTCAAGCATTACTATTAGCATTACAGCCAACAATGGCAGTATCATCAGGTTCCGCTTGTACATCCACCCGCATTGAACCTTCCCACGTTTTAAAAGCCTTGGGAGTCCCCGAAAATCTAGCTTATGCTTCCCTGAGATTTGGCTTATCTCGGTTTAATACAGAAGCCGAAATTGACCAAGTAGCACAAGAGGCGATCGCCACCATTAAAGTGTTAAGAAGAGTTCAATATACTAGGTAACTAATTCATGGCAAAACCCGAATATTTAATGATTATTTTTACCCTGATTTGTGGTATCCTATCTTTAGGGATGGGTATGCTCAAAACTCCCAGAACTTCTCAGATAGCCACCCTCCCCCCAGACTACGATCGCCTAGGGAATTTAATCAGCTTTGGTGCTTGGCAAAAAGCCGAACGTCAGACCTATCGAATGATGTTGTTAATTATGGGCAAAAAAAATCAGGAACTCACCCCCAAAGATATCGCCAAGTTTCCCTGTCAAGAATTAAGCCAAATTGACCAAACCTGGTACCAAGCCAGCCAAGGGGAATTTAGTTTAACTAGACAACATCAAATCTGGCAAAAATTTCAGCATTTAGACCCAGATAACCCCCTAACTTTTGCCTCTGTTAATTCATTCATCAAAAAATCCAACATTTGCCGGGATAGTCAGTCCCCCAACTCCTCAGCTATCCTTTGTCATGAACAATTGAACCTAGCCATATTTTCCCGTCTGCAAAAATGCCAAATTTCTCCCCCTTCTCCTCCCGTATTAGAAACCAAAATTTGACCAGTCCCCCTAACTCAGTCCCAGTCAGGAGTAGCACCAGGTGAGTCAACATCAAAAAAACACAGCCACAACCACAAACCCTAGTGGTAGCCCATCCGAGCCAAATTTTACAATTCTTTACTCAACTTGGGCTAACTCCTCACAGCAGATATATCCCCAGACGATCGCATAATGGTAAGCTACTAGATGGCTCAATCAATTATTCCTTGACTTAGTAAGTAACATTAATTACCCATGACCGACTCGACCCAAACCCCCTATCTGTTGCGCGCTGCGCGTGGTGAAGCCTTAGACCGTCCCCCCGTGTGGATGATGCGGCAGGCGGGTCGCTATATGAAAGCCTATCGCGATCTGCGGGAACAATATCCATCCTTCCGCGATCGCTCTGAAAAAACAGATATCGCCGTGGAAATTTCCCTACAACCCTTCCGCGCCTTTGCGCCAGACGGAGTGATCCTATTTTCAGACATCCTCACTCCCTTACCCGGTATAGGCATTGATTTCGACATCGTGGAAAGCAAAGGTCCGATCATTGATCCGCCTATCCGCACTCAGTCTCAAATTGATCAACTACATCCTATCGAACCAGAAGCCTCCCTGCCATTTATTCGGGAAATTCTCCAAACTCTGCGCCACGAAGTCGGCAACAAAGCTGCTGTGTTAGGATTTGTAGGCGCACCTTGGACTCTGGCAGCTTATGCCATCGAAGGCAAAAGCTCTAAGGATTACACCATTATCAAAAGTATGGCATTTAGTGAACCCGCCATGCTACACCAATTTTTGGGTAAACTAGCTTCTGCGATCGCCACTTACGCCTGTTACCAGATTGACTCCGGGGCTCAGGTTGTACAAATGTTTGATTCTTGGGCTGGTCAATTAAGCCCCCAGGACTATGAAACTTTTGCTTTACCCTATCAACAGCAAGTCGTTAAACAGGTCAAGGCTAAACATCCTGATACCCCTCTGATTCTCTATATTAACGGCAGTGCCGGAATTTTAGAAAGAATGGGTAAGTCTGGAGTTGATATGATCAGCGTTGACTGGACTGTGGATATGGCCGAAGCTAGAAATCGTATCGGTCACCATTTGGGAGTACAAGGAAATATTGATCCTTGTGTTTTATTTGGATCTAAAGACACCATCCGCGATCGCATTTTGGAAACTATCCGCAAAGCCGGAAACCAAGGTCATATTCTCAACCTAGGTCATGGGGTTTTACAAAAGACCCCAGAGGAAAATGTTGCCTATTTCTTTGAAACTGCCAAACAAGCAGATAAACTATTGGCAACTCATGTTTAACTGCCACATCTCATTGACTCTCAGAAAATTGGTTTCCTATACCGTTGGCGGTATCAGTTAAAAGCCGGTTGTAGAACAGTCAATTACACAGGGCAAAGGGGGTTTTTCCACTGTCGAAATCATTAATTTCCCCCCTGCCTCTCCTCTTCTACCACTGCCTCTTGTTATGACCCAAAAAGTTTTCATCACTGGTGCTAGTGGCTGCATTGGTCACTATATCGCCGAAAGTTTAATTAATCACACTAATTATGAACTGTACTTTTTGGTTCGTAATCCAGACAAGCTAGGGTTTAATTATAAAAAACGACCCGATATTCACATCTTGGCTGGTGATTTGCGAGAGATTGATAAATTTTCCGACTTATTAAAAACCATTGATATCGCTATTTTGGCAGCCACCTCATGGGGCGGAAAACCCGAAGTATTTGATGTTAATATAACCAGTACCCACCAGTTACTCAAATCCCTCGATAATCAACGCTGTCAGCAAGTCATTTATTTCTCCACCGCCAGTGTCCTTAACCGCCAAAATCAACTCATCCCCGAAGCTGGAGAAATTGGCACCGATTATATTAGTTCAAAATATCATTGTTTGCAGCAGATTTCCCAAAACTATCCTGATTTTCCCCCCTTGCGGGTTCTCTTCCCTACCCTCGTGTTAGGGGGAGATACAGATAAACCCTATTCCCATCTTTCCTCTGGTCTCCCACAGGTGGTAGGCTGGATTAATCTGATTCGCTGGTTTAAGGCTGATGCGAGTTTTCATTTTGTCCACGCCGCCGATATTGCTAAAGTTGTCGAATATTTAGTTAATCATCCCCCACAGTCTCAGCAACCAGAATGGCTGGTTTTAGGAAACCCACCCTTGACATTAAATCAGGCGATCGCTGAAACTTGTGCCTACTATCACAAATCTATCTATTTCTCCATTTCTCTGTCTTTGTGGTTGGCTAATTTTTTCATCATTGTATTTCGCGTACAAATGGCTGAATGGGACCGCTTTTGTTTGAATTACCGCCATTTTACTTACCAAAACCCTGTTAGTCCCGCTACCTTCGGGGAAATTACCCGCTTTCCTACCCTAACCCATATCCTCGCAGAGTTTGCACCCACTTCTCCCTCACCCTCACCCTCTCCCTAGTCGGCTGATTTATCTGTTGTTGATTTTTTATTCAACTCGTCTCGCGCCGCGCTCAGGGGGTTGACAGAATGGGGGAAAATTGATAGGATGAAAGTGGCAATTTAAATAATTGGAATATTGACTTAAATAAAAAAAATGAATATATTCCCATTATCTAATAATACCACAAATTGCTCAAACCGGCAACCCCCTCCCATCCCCCCATCGGCGGGGGCGATAATTTTGTTACAAAACTTAATATAAGCAGCAAAGATTATGAAAACCTTTCCGAGAGAGATTGGCAATAAATCTCAAAATGAGTCACCAAAAGCGATCGTGCATTTAGAAGGAGTGAGCAAAGTTTATGGAATGGGAGACATAGAAGTTAAAGCCTTAAACGGTGTGAGTCTGACCGTAGAACCAGGAGAATACTGCTCAATTATGGGAGCGTCCGGTTCAGGAAAATCGACAGCCATGAACATTATCGGCTGTTTAGACCGTCCGAGTTCAGGTTCCTACCAACTAGACGGGGTAGGTGTCGCCCAAATGAATGAAGGGGAACTAGCCAAAATTCGGAACCTAAAAATTGGTTTTGTGTTTCAGCAATTCCACCTTCTGGCACAAATGACAGCCCTCGATAATGTCATGTTACCAATGCTCTATGCCGGAATTTCCGCCAAGGAAAGGCGAGAACGAGCCACAGAAGCCTTAATTCGGGTAGGTTTGGAAAATCGTATGCACAACAAACCCAACCAACTATCTGGGGGACAACAGCAAAGGGTGGCGATCGCCCGCGCCATTGTCAACCGTCCAGTATTATTACTAGCAGACGAACCCACAGGAGCTTTAGACTCCAAAACCACCCAGGAAGTCATGGATATTTTCACCGAAATGAATAATAGTGGCATGACTGTAGTTATGGTAACTCACGAACCCGATGTAGCTCGCCAAACCAAAAGGGTAGTTTGGTTTAAAGATGGTCAGGTGATTCATTCCCACCTGAAACCCGAAGATTTGCATCATGCCATTTAACCAAAAAGGGCGACCCATTCGGCTACCTGCAAATCAGGATATACAAAAATCAATCAATATATCTGTAGTTTCTTGTACCCAACAGCCAGACCCTCAGCAGCACCAGGCGTAGAACTCCGCAACCTCTTCCCTGGTTTGGGTAGAAGGATTTACGGGTGGGAGTGCGGAAAATTTGGTCAAATCATGTAGATTGTCTTAGGAATCGTGGTAAATTATGGACGGCTCGATATGGATCTCTATTGGTACTTTCTGCCTAATAAGCATATAGGAGCCACAGTAAACTAACTCAGGCGTAATAGAGTCGAGGGGATGACTCCTGAGACTCTGAGCCGGAGTCAACTGCATCACGAAACCAAAACCTATGCCAAATCCTTCTTTGCGTGAAACCCCAAGCCATGAACCGGCTGATGTTATTCCATCTAAACAGCAGGTTTCGCTGTTAGACTGGCTGACCCAAACTGGGCGCTTGATTCCGCGAGATACTGTTCAGGAGCCTGTGAGTAGTTACAGACCCGACGAAGAAGAAATATCAGAACTCATCGTTGATGATGCGTCTTATGTTGATGAAGATGACAACGATGATGAAGATATGGACGAGGACTAAGGAACAGTTAACAACCTATCACTTGGGTATAAACCGAGAAAGATTGATCAATAGGGGCTAATCAGTTACCCTAGGGCGAATTATATTTGCCTACAAAGTTTTTGGTGTTGAGGATTGATTGAAAAACCTGTGGATAGTAAATTTACTAACTCCAAGTCCCTACAAATATCAGGATCGTATTTATTACTGTTCCTGTGTTTAGGATTGAGCGCTTTCGCCATTGGCTTGGATATGACAGTGAGCCACCTATGGCCTGCTAATATTTCCTTGTTCGTACCGTTTACCATTTGCGCTTTAGTCGTGGCGGCGACCGGACAGTGGATTATCCCCATTTTAGCCCGGATTAAAGCCGGACAGTTCATCCGAGAAGACGGTCCGCAAGCCCACCTCAAGAAAGCCGGAACCCCAACCATGGGGGGGATTTTCTTTATTCCTGTCGGTATTGCGATCGCACTAGCCGGATCAGGATTTGATACTAATGTTATGGCAATTTGCGCCCTAACGGCTGGCTTGGGCTTAGTTGGGTTCATAGATGACTGGCAAATCTTGAGACGAAAATCTAATAAAGGCATCTCTGCTAAGATGAAATTGGCGCTGCAAGTGTTGTTGGCAGTGCTATTCTGTATCTGGTTAGTCTACAATCAAGCCTCGGTAGCATCTAATATCGCCTTACCCTTTGGCTTAACTCTATCCCTAGGGGTGTTATTCTGGCCCTTCGCTACATTCGTTCAGGTGGCGGAAAGTAATGCCACTAACTTAACCGATGGCGTTGATGGTTTAATGGGAGGATTAGGAGCGATCGCCTTTTTGGGAATGGCCGCCTATCTCGCCCCCACCTACCCAGAAATTGCCCTATTTTGTGCCTGTATGTCCGGCGCTTGTGTAGGATTTGTTTCCCACAACCGCAACCCAGCTAAAGTATTTATGGGAGATACAGGAGCCTTAGCTTTAGGGGGAGCCTTAGCCGGGGTGGCTTTGATTACTAATACCCTTTGGGTGTTATTAATTGTCAGTTTGATTTTCTTAGTCGAAACCCTGTCTGTCATTGCCCAAGTGACCTACTACAAGGCGACTAAAGATGCCAACGGAGTTGGTAAACGTCTGTTTAAAATGGCTCCACTTCACCATCACCTCGAACTTTATGGCTGGTCAGAAAATCAAGTTGTAGGCTGTTTCTATTGTATTCAAGGCTTATTAATTTGGGTGGTTTTTCTGATAGCTGGTTAGGGATTTTCTGGTGTGGTTAACAAGTTCAATTTGAACTGCCTATTATGCCATATATTTCTGTTGTCATTCCTATCTATAATGGCGAAGCTGATTTGCCAGATTTGATTGCTTGTTTGCGATCGCAAATCTACCCAACCAATCAGGTTGAGTATCTGCTAGTAGACAATAACAGCAGCGATCGCACCGGGGAAATATTGCAAACAGCTACCGCCGAGCCAACCCTACCCCTGCGACCCCTGACGGAAAATCAAATTCAAAGTTCCTACGCCGCCCGAAATCGTGGTATCCGCGCCGCCAGAGGAGAAATTATCGCCTTTACTGACGCTGACTGTCGCCCAGAACCTGAATGGTTAAAAAACCTGGTACAACCCTTTGGAGATGATCAAATTGGCATAGTAGCAGGGGAAATTATCGCTTTACCAGGAAACACTCTCCTAGAAAAACACGCCAGCCGCCAAGATACCCTTTCCCAAAAACACACCCTCGCACACCCTTTTTATCCCTACGGTCAAACCGCTAATTTAGCCGTGCGACGAGACGCATTCCAAAAAACGGGCTTATTTCGTCCCTATCTCACCACCGGGGGAGATGCTGATTTATGTTGGCGCATTCAACAGCAAACCAGCTACCAGTTAGCCTTTATGGAAAAAGCACAGGTTAAACATCGCCACCGCAGCACTCTAAAAGGATTACAAAGTCAGTGGCGACGCTATGGAGAGTCAAACCGCTATCTTCACCAAATCCACGGCGTGGATTTAATGCCTCAAATGCAGCCTAAAGACTACATATATAGCCTGGGGCGGTGGATAGTCAAGGAATTACCTGTCAATAGTGCTAAGGCGATTATAGGTCGCGGTGATTGGGTTGATGTGGTGGGGACTCCCATAGGTCTACTTAATGCGAGATGGCGATCGCTCGGTCAGCAACAAGCAAGTCTTCCTGAACAAGCCAAACAGATTGATCAGCTTTAGTCAAAGAAAAGTAAACAGTAGAGGTTGGTTTTGTGCCATGAATGTCACCCTTATACCCCATTCAACTGAAACAATTACCCGCGTTGGTGTAATTGGCGGCGGACAATTAGCTTGGATGATGGCTAGTGCGGCTAAGAATTTGGGCGTGTCTCTGGTGGTCCAAACTCCCCATAATAGTGATCCGGCTGTGGCGATCGCCGCCGATACCGTTTTAGCAAATATTGCTGATGCGATCGCTACTCAGGAGTTAGCTAAACGCTGCGATGTGATTACCTTTGAGAATGAGTTTATTGATCTTGATGCTCTCCAGGTATTGGCAGAAGCTGGGGTCTGTTTCCGCCCCCGTCTGGAGGCTTTAGCACCCCTGTTAGATAAATTTGAGCAATTATCTCAATTGCAACGTTTAGGCTTGCCTGTGCCTCGTTTTGAGGCGCTAACAAGGGCTGAAGGGGATCTTAACCCTAAAATTACCCAAGGTTTGGGTTATCCGGTAGTTCTCAAAGCTAGACGGCATGGTTATGATGGCCAGGGAACCTTTATCATTCCTGATGCTGCTACCCTGAAAGCTACCTGGGCGAAGTTTGATTATCCCCCCATGCTACTACAGGAATTTATCCCCTTTGAACGGGAATTAGCAGCGATCGCCGCCCGGTCAGTCACCGGAGATGTCGCTATTTATCCCATTGTGGAAACTATCCAACGCGATCAGGTTTGTCATCGCGTGATCGCCCCCGCTAAGATTAGCACCGATTTACAAAATCAAATTAATCGGTTAGCCCATACCCTTCTTAATGGTTTAGACGTGGTGGGGCTATTTGGTATTGAGTTTTTCCTGACCACTTCTGGGGAGGTTTTGGTTAATGAAATCGCCCCCCGCACCCATAATTCCGGTCACTTTAGCCTTGATGCTTGTTATACCTCCCAATTTGAACAACATTTGCGGGCCGTCTCTGGTTTACCTTTGGGAAGTCCTGACCTTAAATGTGGCGGCGCGGTGATGGTGAATTTGTTAGGGTTTGAGTTAGCCGAAAATGACTATTTCGCCAAACGGGAACAACTCGCCGCCATTCCTCAAGCTAAAGTTCACTGGTATGGGAAAATTCAGTCCCGTCCCGGTCGTAAACTCGGTCATGTCACCGTTTTAATTGATACTGAAGACCCCCATACTCTACATGAGGAAGCACAGGCGATCGCTCAACAGATAGAATCTATTTGGTATGGTGATCAACTTCCCTACCGCCATCAGTAATCATACTCATTTGACTGATTGTTACCCCCCCCAAAAAAAAATAGCTGTCCTTACCTGTGAGGACAGCCTAATTTATCTAATTTATAGGTATATACTCTTAGTATTTAATACTCTAAGATTCTGCACTCTCCCCTGACTGAGATGATTGTAAATTATCAGGATCGACATAGTAGCAAACGGAATCTAAGCAAATTAACGCCCAGCCCGACTCTTCAATGTTTTTTAACTTGTAAGCACCCTGCTGCACAAAAAAGCCTTTATGATTGCGGGTATCAGCCTTAACGTAAACCTGGTTATCATTAACCTGGTTATCATTGCCCATAGTTATTTCTACGTTATCATTGCCCATAGTTATTTCTACTCCTTGTGTTATCAAATTGGTCTGCTAACTTCAAATAAGATTGTTAATGCGTGAAGTTCCCAAATCTTATCATTTATTTTGCCAATTGGTTGGTTAAATAATATTATTTTTTGTAAAGGAGTTTCAAGAGCTACCTAGTAGGAATATTTACTCAGTCGCCCTATTCAACTGGAATTTACTTGAATTGCCGTGAACAGACCCGATAATTTCAGGTCTATTACTGGCGATGCTATATGTTAGCATATCATCAAATTGGTATTGCTAAAGTTCTAGGAGCCATTGTTTAACCCTAAGTAAACTTTTCCATTCAGGTTTGCGAGTCAATCCATCGTCCAAATTTTTTTTGACTTCCTCTAGCCACTCCGAATCAGCCATAATCATCTGTTGAGCCATTTCTACATGGGGACGAACCCCCGGTTTTTTTAACTCCAACATTGATACGGCTAAATTTACCCTAGCTTGGGGGTCGTGGGGATTTAATTTAACCGCCAACTTGGCGGCTTTATAAGCCGCAGAGGGTTTATTAGCCAGAAGGTATAACCAAGCTAGGCTAGTCCAGGCGTTACTATTTTTAGGGGAGCGATCGCACACTTCACGAAACACGGGGATTAAGGTATCCATAGCTTCCCCAGCTTGATAACGCTCAAATCCTTCCTTAAACAGTTCTTCAGTAGTTTTCATCGTTAGAGAGCAAGTATTACAGACTACAAAGCGATCGCCATTGTTACAGTACAACGTGCGATCGCCTTTAATCATACCTGATGGAGTCCGTCAACCATTAAGTAGCAAAGGACTTACCACAGCCACAGGTTTGACTAGCATTAGGATTAGTAAATTGGAACCCACCCCCAATCAAAGCGTTGCTGTAGTCAAGGACCATCCCATAAATATACAGCAGACTCTTGGGATCACAAACAACCTGAAAACCATTATGATCGAAGACCTCATCAGTATCCTGGATGCTATCGGGTTCAACAAAATCCATCATGTAAGACATACCAGAACATCCCCCCTGACGGACACCCACCCGTAAACAGAGGTCTCTACCTTGCTTCTCGCGCAGGAAAAGCACCTGCTGAACAGCAGCATCAGTCATCTGAATTCCTTGGGTTGGGGTTTTAGACTCAGTTGCTTGTGTCATTGGCTTTCCTAACTCCTTGATTTTTATGATTTTCGCAATACTAAACTAGGGGTCGAGATAGGTCTGACGACTTACTCGGACTATTGAGAACACCATAACTGCTCAATGGGCTTGGCTCTCACTCTCACCTGCTATGCTGGAATGTGGGAATGGGAGCCAGCATTGTTTACACAGTGGTTCCCAATAGCGTTCCATAGCTCATTTAACGCCGGGATAATTAATTTATGGCAGGCCAACTCATGAATCGACCCTGCCATTTATTGATCCTAGCTCCGATTGTAACAAATGTAAGGCGGGGAGTGTTAAGATGACGGTCAAGGAGACCTGGGCTAGGGATGAAAAGCCAGTCCTACAGCCAGATCTAACCTGGGCGCGATCGCATTTACCAGAATTTGGTATTTTGTCATACAATCTAAGATTAGGGACCATAGCAGGGACCTGCAACCTGTTACCATAAACGGAGCGGGTGTAAAATTCCCGGTTCAATCGATTGTGTAAAATCTTAATCTGGTAGCACTACTCGATATCATAATTTATCTAAATGACATTTCTCAATCGTTCAACCCTTCGTCGTTTACAAAAACTACCATCCATTCCTAGCGTGTGGGAGGGCGATCGCCGTCCGATGTCTCAGGGGATGTCACAGACTAATTTAGAAACAGATATAGAGACTGATAATGACTGCATCATTTGGGTTGACGGTTCTCAGGGAATGGTACGGTCAATGGATATGGTATCGGCTAATATTGGTCCAGAAGCGATCGTCCGCACCCTGCTTAGAGCGATGGAACATCCCCAAAGCCCCACCCCAGCAGCCCGCCCTCACAAAATTGTCGTCAAAGATCGCGAAATTCAGTTTTTCCTGCGCGGTGTCTTACAAGAACTGGATATAGTTATAGACTATGTACCGGATTTACCACTAATTGATGAGATATTTAGGGGACTCCAAGAAGTAGCCGAAAGTCGCCCTCCTCAACTTCCGGAACCCTTTGTAGATCCCCTGCTCAAAAAAGCCTATCAAATTTGGCAAGATGCACCCTGGGATAAATTAGTGGAACATCAAATTATTTCTATAGAAATCAATCACTTAGATGTAGGAACTCTCTACATTTCTACACTAGGGAAGTTAGGGATGGATTATGGGGTGTTAATGTACCGTTCCCTAGAATCTTTAAAAAGGTTTCGAGAAAGAGTTGTTGCTGACCGACCTTTTGATAACCTAGAAGAAGCATTTTTAACTCAAGATTGTCTGTTTGTCACCTTTGAGCCTTTGTCAGAAGAAGATGAGGAGGAGGACGTAATCTGGGAAACTTTATCAGCATCGCAGATTGAACCTAACTTTGGTAATTTACACCCCTTAGAAGGTTTGCGATCTGTGATCTACGAAGAAGAAGCCACGGTGATGATGGTAGCCTTGGAAGCACTGCACCGATTCTTACGAGATTTTCGCTATAAATTAAATGAGGATTCATTTCCTAAGCTGTCGAAACGATATCGCATATCTTGTTCCTTACCTGATGCAACTGAAACCAAAATGATTTCGGTGAAGGTGGAAACTTTACCAGAGGTGGCTGATGAACTTCTGGAAATGGTGGAAGCCGCAGCGGAAGATGACGACGAGGAGTTGGATTACCCTACGTTACGAGATGATTTGATACCACCTAAATCATTTTTGAGTTTAGGTGTAATTCCTTGGGAAACGGTGGATTATTTGCGAAACAATACGGAGTTCTATCAGCCTTCGGATGTGCAAATTCCTCAGAAAGGGGATGGTCTACCTGTGATTTTGATTCAAACTTCTAAGCCGAAGGCGAAAACACTAATTCAAAATTTGGAGGAGGCTGGAGGATTAACGGGAATATGTTTTAACTCAGGAAAAGATCCCCTGGAGGGTCGCAATTATGACCTGGGAATTTTGAAGACGGAAAATGGTGAATTGCATTTGTTTGGTGAATTTATCGAAGATGACCCAACTCATCAGCGGGCTCGGAAAAACTGGGAACAACGCTGTAGCCAAACTCAGGGTTGGTGTGGTTTAATTATTGCTATGGGGTTGACGGGGGCTTCTCGTGGTCAGCCCGGTTTTAAGGATATGATGGCATTGGTGGAATTGCGATCGGTTTCTCCTGATGAGTTTGGATTGGGACCTTTAGAACTCATTACCCCCATGTAATTAACTGGAAACTACAACCTAGGTTATGTCTGAACTACCCCCCCTAAATACTGATACGATTTGGGCGATTCTGAATGAGGAAATAGACGACAGCACTGTTAATCAACTGGTGTGGTATTATCTCGGTTATCGCTATGACGAACAAAGCGATCGCTGGGATGTAACTCAAGTGGATACACAGTGGCGAGAAACCTACGGAGAACCCCCGGACTTTATCGAAAGCCGTCCGGCTACTGTTCAACTCACCCGGTCGATACCTAAAGAAAATAAACAACTCCTGAAAGAGGAACTAGGCTTTAAAGGCTACACTATTGGAAACTTTGGACCGAGACAAACCCGGCGCGCTACTATGGCTAACTGGTTACTCTCCTATATGAAAACTACCCAGCCCAACAACACAGATATTCAAGCAATATCAACAACGCAAACATAATTGAGGTAAGGATTTCGTGACGATTTTATCGCGTAGGGGCGGGTCCGGCGATCAGCCAGAACCCGACACCAGCCAACTTTCTAAACCCGCTATGAAAACTGCATTTTTGGGACTGGGTGTGATGGGTGGCTATATGGCTGCTAACCTCGCTCAAGGTGGTTATGATGTGAAAGCATGGAATCGTACTCGATCGCGTCCTGGTGTGGCGATCGCCTCTGATGCAGGCGCTAAAATCGTTCATACCATAGAAGAGGCTGTGACGGAAGCTGAGGTGATCTGTACCTGTGTGGGAGATGTTCCCGATGTGGAAGAAGTCATCCTTGGTCCGGAAGGGGTGATTCAGTTTGCTAAACCGGGCGCGATCATTATAGACTTTAGCACTATTGGGTCGGCGGCGGTTCATCCGATCGCTTCGGCGATCGCATCCCATCAAATGCAGTTTTTAGATGCACCTGTTTCCGGGGGAGATATCGGCGCGAAAAATGGTACTCTAGCTATTATGGTGGGTGGCGATCGCCATAGCTTTGACACCTGCCTACCCTTGTTAGAAACAATGGGTAAAAATATCCGCTATTGTGGTCCTAGTGGTAGCGGTCAAGCTGTTAAACTCTGTAATCAGGTACTATGTTCCCTCAACATGATTGGACTATGTGAGGCGATGTTACTAGCGGAACATCAGGGTATTGACCCTCAACTAATTGTGGAGGTATGCAGCACCGGAGCCGCTGGGTCTTGGGCTTTGTCTAACCTAGGGGAAAAGGTAGCTAACAATGATTTCGCTCCGGGTTTTATGATTCGCCACATGGTTAAGGATTTGCGATTAGTTCAAGAGGCTATTTCCAGGGAGTTACCAGGGGTAAAATTAGCCGATACCCTGTTTAAAATAGTTCAGAATTTGGATGAAGGTTTAGGCTCTAATCAAGGAACCCAAGCCATGATTAGAGCTTATCAGAAGCCGGACAATTAACAATTAACAATTAATAATTAATAATTATCCATTTCCGAGACCGCCGCTACTAGAGATAAAGCCACCATGGGGGCTGTGACCGATCGCAAAATTCGGCTTCCCAGAGACACAGGCTGAAATCCCCTATTAATTGCTTCCTCAACCTCTGGTGTTGTCCATCCCCCTTCGGGTCCAATAGCTAAAAGCAGGGAATTGTAGACATAACCCTTTCCTTGTCCGGTTCGAGAAGCCAACAAACAATTCAACAGGTGGGGAAAATCTCCCCTAGCCACACAAATATATTTATCTACCTCTTCTCCCTGGTCTGACAAAGTTTCCCAAGCCTGCTGTATCGATAGTGGATCAGTAATTTCCGGGAGGATCTGACGTTCTGACTGTTCCGCCGCCTCTGTAGCAATACGTCGCCAGCGGGCTAGTTTTTGAGGGCTAGGGACAACCACAGTGCGGGCGCTGATAATGGGAACCAAACGAGACACTCCCAACTCCGTAGTACAGCGCACAATCTCCTCAAAGCCACTTCCTTTAGGCATAGACACCCATAAAGTCACAGGTATGGGTAACTCATTGTTAACCCTTATCGGTTCAACCACAGTGGCATTTTGCCCGCCTTTCCAGATAGCCAGCCACCAACCCCCCCGACCATCAAGAATAATAAAGCGATCGCCCTGTTGTAGGCGCAACACTCGACCCAAATAATGCTGTTGTCCAGCAGTCAGGTCTACCTGTTGGTCATGGAATTGTTCAGGAGCGATCGCGATCCGTTGAAGTTCCCTCATGAAATTCTGTTAACAAAATGACCCCACCCGACTTTTGGTAGGGTGGGGATTGCTTAATCAGCCATTAAAGGCAATTAGGACTCAGCGCGAACCTTAGCTAGGTACTCCTCAATCGCCTGGGTAGCAATTTCGACAATTGGTTTGCTTTGGCGTTTCGACTCATCTTTTAGTTGACTATAGATGTCATGACGCACACTAACCCGATGTCGGATTTTGCTAGGATCGACCGGAGCTTGGGGCGCAGTCGCATCATTAGAGAGTGTTTCTGGCGAAGTTGGGACAGGGATTTCTTTCGTCTCAATGTTCATCGAGGAATTTACTTGGTAATTGGATACAAAAGTGCGGATGGAGTCTAAACCAACACGATGGCAAAAATCGCCAAAACTCTCGGACGGTTGCCGATTCTGTTTAAAGCCAACAAAAATCGGCTCCAGAACTGCTTCTAGGTCACATAGAGCCAGCCGTTCCATAAAAGGTTCAGCTAGTCGCGTTTGGTTAGGAGAGCCTCCCAGCCAAACCTGGTAGGTGTCGGGAGCGCTACCGACGAACCCCAGTTCCGCCATGTAGGGTCTGGCACATCCATTGGGACATCCTGTCATCCTAACGACAAAATGCTCCTGTTCCAGCCCTACCTTGTCCAACAATACCCGAATCCGGTCTAGGATACTAGGGATTGCACGTTCAGATTCTGCAATTGCTAATCCGCAAGTTGGGAAAGCCGGACAGGCCATGGCATAGCGGACCAGAGGATCAATTTCGGTTTCTGGCAAAACCCCATGTTCTTTCAGGAGGCGATCGATTTGCTGCTGGTGTTTCGGCGAAATCTCATACAGGATAATGTTATGGTTGCCTGTAATTAACATTGGCAACTCAAACTTTTGGTGAATTTTCTGTAAAGCCGCCTTGAGCCGGAAACTTCCGTCATCTTTCACCCGGCCATTTTCCACCGAGATACCCAGAAATAATTTACCGTCGCCCTGTTCATGCCATCCCAGGTAATCTTGATATTTCCAAGGAGGCAGGGGTTTAAAAGGTTTTAGGGGTTTGCCAAAATAATCCTCAACCTGAGCGCGGAATTTGTCAACTCCCCAATCCTCAATTAAATATTTCATCCGCGCGTGGCGGCGGTTAGTGCGATCGCCATAATCCCGCTGGGTTGCTACGATCGCCTTCATCAAATCATAAATATCAGCGCGATCGACATAGCCAATTTCATCAGCTATACGGGGGAAGGTTTCTTCCTTGCGGTGAGTTCTACCCATACCGCCGCCTGCTAGGACGTTAAAGCCCTCCAATTCTCCCGCCGCATTAGTTATGACCACCAAACCCACATCTTGGGTATAAATATCAACAGAGTTATCTCCGGGGACTGTTACCGCACATTTGAATTTGCGCGGCATATAATGCTTGCCATAGATCGGCTCTTCCCCCTCATGGAAAATTGTGCCATTACCATTGCGATCGCGCGCCGCTTTGACTTCCGGGTTTTCCTCCGCACTAACTATTTTTTCTCCATCGAGCCAAATTTCATAATAAGCCCCAGTCTGAGGAGTCAGCAGATCCGCAATATAATTGGCGTAGGTTTTCGCATACTCATACTCAGGGCGATCGCAATAGGGAGCCGGAGGAGCCATCACATTCCGGTTCAAGTCTCCACAAGCACCCAGAGTCGAGCCCATGCTTTTGATAATGCTAGAGAGAACCGTTTTCAGGTTCTTTTTGAGAATCCCATGGAGTTGGAACCCTTGGCGGGTAGTTGTCCGCAGTGTCCCATTCCCGTATTCATCCGCTAGATGATCGAGAGTCTCATAAAGCTGAGGTGGGATAAATCCCCCGGGGCTGCGGGTTCGCAACATAAACTGATAATCTTTCTCTTGTCCCGGAACCCGATTATCTCGGTTATCCTGTTGGTAGGAGCCATGAAACTTGAGAATCTGAACCGCATCCTCTGTCAAATAGTTGCGATCGTTGAGCAGTTCAGTTGCTAAAGGCTCCCGCAGTTGATTACTGCGCTCTTTGATAGCTTCAAGTTTAGAGAGCTTTTGCGCTGATTTCGTAAATGTAGGGCTTGTCATAGTAAAGTGAAGTGCCAGTCAAAACAAAAAAACATCGAGGCTGAACCTGACTTAGCGTGAACTACCCCACCCTGCCTTTGGCGAGGATGGGGCTTCCTGATTCAACGGGAACTGCATCTAACAAAACCGATGTTTTGCCAGGTTGTCTTACACTCCCTCCCCAGGCAGTATCGCTGGTTCCCAACGACAATACTTGTACTGAGCATAGTCGAAGTATCCGCAAGGCTTCATTTCTGATATTTTGTGCCGCGTTGACATCTCGATCATGGCAAGTCCCACAATGTTGACATTGCCATTGACGAATATCTAACGACAAACTATCTACTCGGTTGAGGCAAACGTGGCAGGTTTTAGAGGATGCAAAGAAACGATCAACCTCAATATAGGTTTTTCCTTCCCACTCCGCTTTATATTTAAGCATTGTGGTAAACATTCCCCAGCCTACATCACTAATCGCCTTGGCTAGTTTGTGGTTTCGTACCATCCCTTTTACATTCAGATTCTCTACAGCAATAACTTGGTTTTCGTTGACTATCTGGCGGGATAGTTTGTGTAGAAAGTCCTCACGGCAACGGACAGTCTTGCTATAAACCTTAGCTACTTTTTGTTGGGCTTTAGTTCTATTCTGACTACCCTTTTGCTTGCGGGATAGTTTTTGTTGTTGGCGTTTAAGGTTACGGTGATGTTTGGCGAAATGACGGGGATTATCATACTTTGACCCATCACTGGTAATGGCGAAATGAGTCAATCCAACATCAATGCCAACTGCTTTACCTTCGGTAGACTGACTGGGAGTTTCTTTCCCATCATCCACCAATACCGAAGCATAGTATTGTCCATCAGAATTTTGGGAGACCGTCACAGTTTTGATTGTCCCTTCAAATTCTCGATGACGATGGCAGTAGACTAGCCCAATCTTCCCAGGTAGTTTGATATAGTCTCCCTCAAACTTAACGTTGGCGGGATAACTTAATGACTGCCGACCATGCTTTGACTTGAAACGGGGCAATTGCGCCCGCTTCTCAAAGAAGTTTTTGTAGGCAGTGGAAAGATTGAGAGCAACAACTTGCAAAGACTGGGAATAGGCATCCGTTAGCCAAGGGTATTCCTTTTTTAACCCTGGCAACAGACCCTGGATATATCCACGAGATAATCCTTTGCCTGTCTTGAGATATGTTTCTTGGCATAGGTTGAGTGCCAAATTCCMATACCAACGACAGCATCCAAACGCCTTGGCGAGAGACGCTTTTTGGTCGTCGGTTGGGTAGATGCGATACTTGTACGCCTTATACATTATCGTTATTTGCTGTTGCCGATAACATTGTAGCTGATCATCCGAGGATTCGCTATCGCTCAGTTTGTTTATTGGTTGCTATTCATCCCCTCCCTGCAAGCGAGGAAGGGGAATTCCGCCACATTTTTTAAATTCCAAGCCACACCCAATTGTGTTTAAACACCGATAGTCTGAACCTGAACGTCTCGCACCTAGCAAAATGATCGTACCACGATTATGCTAGAGATTGTCCTCCATCAGATCAGATTTGGTCAAAACTTTTTATGGCAGATTCTCTAATGTACCAGGAAGATCACTTTGTTGTCTTGGAGCCTAACCAACCTGAGCAACTTATGACTGTCGCCGAACTTACAGACAAGTTACAGGCTATTCTAGCCCAACTACAAGATGATCTCCCCCGTGAACTCCAAAAGTTTCCCACACCCTCACAGCAAGCCCAATATCTTATCAATACCTGCTGTGATCTTGATTTAGGACCCGGAAAATATCTACAGTGGTATGCAGTACGTTTAGAAAAAGGCAATCCCGAATAGGTAGCATATACACCAGCACCCTCCCAAGCTATGGGATTTCAACCTTAACCCCAAATTTGCCACTCAATTAGCTTTCCGTGTCAGCAATCATGATTAAATCCACGCAATCAGTGTCTGGTTGAGTCACCTGTACCCGCAAATTCGGACCAAAAAATTGAGCAATTTTGGTTTGCTTTTCTTCCCAAACCGATAGAGGCACAAAAGGCGAGTAAAATTCTAAAATTAACGCATAACTGCCATCAACTACCCCTTCCCGCAAGGCTTGGAGCTGTGGATGTTCATCATCATTCCCTCCTAGTTTCAGGCGTTCGATCGCATCAATGAGGTGAGCCGATTGGCCATAACGATAGCGGGTAACATCCGATCGCACTTGATTTTGAGTAGGGGTCGCCTGTTGTTCCCGCTTGCTGAGGACTTCTGGCGTTGTCGGTTCAGAAAATGGTATAGGTTTAATTTCTGCCGCTTTCAGAGCCAGTCCTCCCAATAATAGGGGAATCCCATAAAAAAATCCCGCTAGATTTAGGGTAGCATAGTCAGCAAAATAGGCGACAAACCCCACCACAGTAATTAACCCACCCAGCACTAAACCCACTTGAGCTAGAGAAATTTTCCGAAACATCAGATTAACTAATTATAAATTGTTGGCATCAATCAATACTTTACCAAAAAATTGCCCGTCAACCCCAATCATTTACAGTTCCCCAGTCCCGTTTTTTTCACATCACCAGAACACAAAACTTGAGTTTGATGCTAGAATTATCGAAATCTAACTACCTAGGTGACAAGAGGATAATCCATGGATTCACAGAAGATCCGAGAGCGAGTTGCCTTAATTGAGAGCCAACGGGAAGCTCTACTCAAGTTATTGGAAAAACCTAATTTAGGGCCTTTGCGAATTGATGTAAATCAGGCTCTCGAGGAAATGGATGAGTTGCTAGAAGACTTCAAACGCACATTTCCAGAATCAGAAAATAATTAAGTTTCTGGTCATAGATTAGGGTTTGATACCGGCTCCAAATCCCAGCCATTATCTATATTTTACCGGGGCGAGGCGGAGTCAAATCATCAGGGATGTTTTGGCGGCGCAGTATGGTTTTATGCTCACCGCGAAAAGCATCCTTAATTAACGGCTCTATCCCCGCTCCTGTCTACAGTTGACTCACTTGGATTGTCTTGTGGTGCTACTACCTACGCAGTTGAATAGGCATCACTAAATAAGTCATTTTTAAACCTCCCAAAGGATTGATAATTACGGGAGTGCTGGCTGCATTTAACTGTATCTGAATTTCCGAACTATTTAACACCTTTAACCCATCCATTAAGTATTTGACATTAAAGGCAAGTTCCTTGGGTTCTTCACCGGAAATCTGAGCAGGCATTGACTCCAAAGCATTCCCGACATCAGCAGCTTCTACAGATAGGGAAATTTGTTGATTTACCTCATCAATGATACATTTAACAATATCATTTTTTTGGCTGGCTAAAACCCCAATCCGTTCTAAAGCCCCCAAAAGGGTCCGTCGTTCAACATTCACCTGGCTTAAAAACTTATTAGGTATTAACTGTTCATAAGCCGGATAAGCGCCCTCCAACTTACGAGAGTTCAAACGACGAGTTCCCACGTCAAAAACCACTTGGGTATCATCAAAACCTAAAGTCACCATTAGGGGGGTTGTGGCTTCTTCCTCGGTGGCGGTGCTATGTCGCCCTGAGTTAGCACTTACAATCATACGTTCCACCTCCCGCAGGGCGCGTGCTGGGATAGTTATTTCCAGGTCTTCTTGTTCTTCACTATTGGGGTCTCGGACATTTTCCACCTTGACCACTGCGAGTCTATGACCGTCGGTGGAAGCAAAACAGAGGGTATCTTTTCCGACTTTGAGATTAACACCAGCTAGGACTTGCTTAGTTTCATCAGGACTGGTAGCAAAGAGAGTTCCCTTTAAGCCTTCCAATAGACTATCAGCCGCTAGTTGAATGCTATGTTCACCTTGTACGGAGGGTAAGTCGGGATACTCTTCAGCCACCATTCCTCGGACTTGATAGCGTCCTGAACTGGAAGTTAGAGTAACGACAGCTTCGGTGTCTTCATCATTGACCTCAATATCGCCCCCAGGTAAACGGGAGACAATATCATTGAGCAATTTAGCAGGTAAGGTTAAAACTCCCCCCTGCTGAACCTGAGCCGGAAAACTGGCGTTAATTCCCATACTCAAGTCAAAGGCGGTTAGACTCAATTGTTGAGTGTCCGCATCAGCTTTCACCAAAATGTTAGATAAAATCGGGTGACTGGGACGCGACGGAATGGCTCTGGAAACTAAGGATAGATTAGAACTGAGTTGTTCCTGTTCTACAATTAACCGCATTTCAGGTATTTAGCAAGGGGACTGAATCTAACATTATATCTCTGATGGCGGCGTGGCGATCGCCTAAATTCTGATAAGTTCTGAACCTAGGTGTTGAACCTAAGTGTTGAACCTAATTGTTTAGGGGGTGGCGAGCCAGTGTGGAAATTGTGGAAATTAGGCTTAAATTTGCATCTGGTTCAGGGTTCCATCCTATGAGTATCTGTGGAAAAACTGTGGAAAATCCATCAAATCGATAGGGATTTGGTCCGGTTCAATCCCCTGTGAATCTTAGTATTTGGCAACAATAGGCAAGTTATCCACAACATTTTCCACAGGGTATGCTTGAGGCTGAAAATGGGAGAAGGCTAGTTCCTCCCCTACGGGCGAGAATATCAATAAACCATGGGTACAGTTCCGAACCCGCCCCCAGATTATGGTTTTTTAGCTGTCTCCCGGAGTCGGAGGGAGTCAGAGGGGCTTTAATGTGTATGGGAATTGACGCCAGGTCTGTTCCCAAAGGGCGGCATATTAAGGAATTTTGCATTTAATTAACATATAAATAAATAGGCTATAATTGCGGAATTTTTGGGGGATATTTTTAATATAAATTAACGGAATTTTTCTGAATGTTAGATGAGGAATTAGAGTCATAGTTAGGCAAATATTAAAACCATGGCGATAGGGGAATTAATAAGAATTGTAAAATATGGGAGTTTTGGTTGTGGGTGGGGGGGTATACTGGAAACTGCCAGCAGCCGAGGAATAACGATCGCCTATGGGCTGTATTGGCTTGTTCAAATACTACCGGGTATTTGACGGGAGTTGACAGGGTAGCGATCGCATCATTAGAAACCCAATATGCCCAAAGGAAAGAAAACCAAAACACAGAATAATGACTCACTAGAGCAGAAACTTTGGAAGGCAGCGGATAAGCTGCGTAAAAACATTGATGCCGCTGAGTATAAGCATATTGTCCTGGGGTTGATTTTCCTCAAGTACATCTCCGATTCTTTTGAGCAGTTGCATGAGAAGTTGATCGCTCAGGAGGGGAACTACGAATTTGCAGACCCAGAAGACCCAGACGAGTACAAAGCAGAAAATGTGGTCTTTGTGCCGGAAGTCGCCCGCTGGTCAACACTTCAGGCTCAGGCGAAACAGCCGACTATTGGGCAGTTAGTTGATGAGGCGATGGAGGCGATCGAGCAGGCTAAC